>JBEHXY010000487.1:0-3071 GCA_048498455.1 Planctomycetota bacterium
ATTGGGGCGGCGGCGGGCGTGGCGGGAACCCTGGTGCTCCAAGGGGTGGTGGCGGGGATGGCGGCCTATGCGCCGCAACTCGAGCCGCCGGAGTCCGAGGAGCCCGCACAATTCATGTTGTGGCAGGCGGAAAAGCACCTGCCGCCGAAAATGTGGATGAAGATCCCCGCCAAGGCGGAGACCGCCGCGGGGATCGGGTTGAGCTTTGCCTACGGGGCGACCTTCGGGGCGATTTATGCGGCCGCCCGAGGCCATGCCCGCTCGTCGATCCTGGAGGGGGCGGTGCTCGGGACGGCGGTCTGGGCGATCGGCTACCTCGGCTGGCTGCCCCTCGCCGATTTGATCCCGCCGATCTGGAAGCAGGAGCCCCAGCAGATGGTCGGGCCAATCGTGGAGCACCTGGTATACGGGGTGCTGACGGTGGCGGCGTATGAGTTCATTCGGGGGCGGTGGTAGGTGTTTCGGGGGGACTTGGTGACTTGTGCGGGGACGCGCGGTTGCGCGTCCTCGCGATTTTTTGCCGCGAAGACCCAAAGACACGAAGACAAGGGCATGCGGAGGGGCGAACCGTGCGATTAGCGTGCGATGGGGGGTGGTTGACCCTCCTCCAAAATAGGAGGGTGGTGCGTGTGTGTCGGGGCACTTGGAAGCGTTGACGAAGGAGATTGGGGAGAAATGGGGGACGCAAAGAGAGTGTGTGCAAGCAGTGCATAGAGAGGGGGTTATGGGGGGCACATTTTGCGGTTTTCTCGGGCTTTTTTGCGGTGTTTTGGGGTAGGATGCCGTTGTTGAATTTGTGCAGTTCTGGCGGTGATTTTCCGGTGCTGTCTTGGATTTGAGAGGGGCATTCATGGATGCTGCGAAGGGTGATGGTGCGCGCGTCGTGGTGTGGAATTGGGAGCACTATCGAGAGATGATGCGAAAGCGCCCGGGGGCATTTATGGGGTCTGCGGATGATGTGGGGTTGCACTGGCTGGTGCAGGAACTGGTGATCAACGCCGTGGATGTCCTTCAGGGAAATGGCGAGCGTTCGGAGGCGTGGGTGACGGTGCGGGGGGACGAGGTAACGGTCGCGGACAATGGAGCGGGGTTTCCGGTCGACATGGTGGAGGTTCACGGTGGCGGGCGGATGCCCTTTGTGGAGGCGGCGCTGACGCAGATGGCGTTGTCGGGCAAGAACAATGGGCCAGAATTGGTGAACACTTCACCGCATGGCATTGGGCTGAATGTGGTGCATGGCCTCTCGAAGCGGCTGGACGTGGAGATTGCACGGGAGGGGCGGCAGTATGTGGTGGGGTCGCGCGATGGATGGATCACGGAGCCGTTGCAAGAGGTGGGGAGGACGGCGGCGACGGGGACGAGCATTACGTTTGTGCCGGAGTTGTCGCTGTTTCAGGGAGAGCATTTGCAAATGGACGCGGAGCGGGTGGCGGCGATCTGCGGTCGTTATGCATTTTTGTATCCGCACATCCGGTTCATGGTGATGGATCAACTGCGCGGGCGGCGGATTTCGGTGCATCGGCCGGGTGGATTGAGCGATTGGGTGGAGGAGTTGTGCGGGGGGGCGCGGCAGCGCGGGCCGACGTATGGGGTGCCCCGGACGGCGATTGGGGCGGTGGAGGCGGGGCAGGTGTGGATGGCGGCGTCGGTGGCGTTTGTCGATGGGGAGAAGCCGGAGGTGCGCTCGGTGATGAATGGGATTGAGTCACCGGGCGGGGGATCGCATGAGGAAGGGCTGCTGGCGGGGGTGGACGCGGGGCTTTTCCTGGCGGGGTTGGGGCGGAAGGAGCGGGCCGCGTGGCGGCGCGGGATGGTGGGTGTGATTCATGTGTGGCATCCGCGGGAGCAGTGGGAGGGGTGCACGAAGTCGCGGGTGAAGGTGGAGGGACTCCGGGAGATGGTGGCGGGGTACTTGCAGGGAGAGGTGGCGCGGTGGGTGAGCGCGGGCACGGCGGCGATGTGGACGCGGACCCGCGTGGCTGCCGGAGCGGCGGCGTGGAGTGCCGTGCGTTAACGGAGCGTGATTTCAACGACGGTTTCGAGGTCGACGCCGATCCAGGCTTCCTCGATCACGGAGCCGACGGTGATTTCGACCTTGCCCAGGGGCGCCTCGACCGAGGCGGCGCCATCACGGTTGGTGATGGCGGAGGTTCGGCCTCAGACAAAGCCGCAGCCTTTGACGACCACGCGTTGGCCGGCGCAGGGGCGGCCGTTGGGGCGGGTGACGATGACGGTCAGGCTGCCCTTGAGAAGCACGTCGTCTTCGAGGGGGGACCAGTCACCCATCGCACGCTCCTTGCTCTGGACGCACATTCGACATGCAGCGCTTCGCCGGTGCAGAAGATGCTGCGCCGCGCAGGGGGCGTCAAGAAAAATCCGGCAGCGTGCTAGGGTGCGGTGGCGGGGGAGAGGGGTTCGATGGAAAGTGCGTAGCGGAAATTGCCGTCGGACCATTGGAGGCGGGGTCCGTCGACGTCAACCTGCGTTACCCAGGGGAAGCGTTCCTGGAACACGCGCGTGGCGCGATAGAGGGTGACTTCGTCGCTGAGACCGCTATCGAGGGTGAGAACGGAGGTGCCGGGGTCGAGGAAAGGAGCGCCCTGGGTGTCGGTGACATGGCGAAGGTGCAGCGTGCCGAGTGGCGAGGCGAAGGTCTGGGTGTCGAACTCGCGGTAATGGCGGCCGGCGGTGAAGTGCTGCCATGCCCGGCCGGCGAAGAAGGAGGCGAGCAGCGCGATCAGCAGGGTGGCGAGAAACAGCACGGTGCGGAGGGGGTGGCAGGGCATCGGTGACCTCCTCGGTGCAGGCAGCGGCGCTCAGCATGCCCAACAGACCCACGGCATCGAAGCCGTGGGCTCGAAGGGATGAATGGCGGCAAGCGGCGGTTACAGCGTGCCCTTGGTGCTGGGGATGACGCCGGCGGCGCGGGGGTCGGGAGTGACGGCCTGGCGGAGGGCCTTGGCGAGGGCTTTGAAGATGGCCTCGGCGATGTGGTGGGAATTGTCGCCGTAGGGAACGTTGACGTGGAGGTTCATCTTCGCCGTGTTGGCGAGGGAGCGGAGGGATTCCTG
>JBEHXY010000488.1:0-3055 GCA_048498455.1 Planctomycetota bacterium
GGGACCGCCCCCGGTCTCAAAGACGTCGTCAATTCGGGCGAGATCCAGACGACGAGCTATCCGATGCGGCCATTGCCGACGGACGTGCCGCTCTACGCGCGCATCAACGCGAAGCTCGACGGTCATTGGTACTACTTCGGCGACATCCAGTTCACTGCCTCGTTCGAACAGGGCGCTGAACATGAGGTAGAAGAAGGAGAGGATGGCGATGAGGGCGACGGCGGCGAAGATGTAGGGGGCGTTGCTTTGGCGCGGGGCGGGCGGTGGGGCGGGGGTTTGGGCGGCGGAGCGCGGGGCGGGGTTGTCGGCGATGGTTTGGACTTCGGTTTTGAGATCGGTGGCCTGCTGGTAGCGGCGGTCGGGTTCGGCGGCGAGGGCGCGGAGGACGACGGTGTCGAGGCGGACGTCGAGGAGGACTTTCTGAGAGGGGAGGGCGAAGTGGCCGCGGGGGAGTTCGCCGGTGAGGAGCTGGTAGAAGACGACGCCGAGGGCGTAGATGTCGGCGCGGTGGTCGACGGCGGTGGGGCGGTCGTGTTGTTCGGGGGCCATGTAGGCGGGGGTGCCGAGGGCGGAGTCCTGAGTCCTGAGTTCTGAGTCCTGAGTGACGATGCGGGCGATGCCGAAGTCGGCGATTTTGACCTGGCCGGATTTGGTGAGGAGGATGTTTTCGGGTTTGATGTCGCGGTGGACGATGCCGTGGTCGTGGGCGAATTGGAGAGCGTCGCAGATTTGGGGGACGATGGCGAGGGCGTGGGTGGGAGCGACGGTGCCAGCGGAAATGAGCTGGCGGAGGGAGAGGCCGTCGATGAATTCCATGACGAAGAAGGGAGTTTCGAGTTTTGAGTTTCGAGTTTCAAGTGGGGGAGCGGGGGTGTCTTGAAACTTGAAACCTGACACTGGAAACTCGCGCACGCCGAATTCGAAGAGGGTGACGATGTGGGGGTGGTGGAGTTTGGCGAGGGCCTGGGCTTCGCGGGTGAAGCGGGCGGCGAAGGAGGGGTCGGCGGCGATTTCGGGGGGGAGGATTTTCAAGGCGACGAGGCGGTCAAGGGATTTCTGGCGGGCCTTGTAGACGGCGCCCATGCCACCGCGGCCGAGGAGGGAGAGGATTTCGAGTTCGGGGAAGAGGGGGGCGAGCTGTTCGGGGGTGGGCGGTTCCCAGCGGTGGGTGGCCTTGTCGGAGGGGGCGTTGGTTTGGAAGGCGCGTTTCATGAGGCAGGCGGGGCACATGCCTTGGGGGGCGTCGGGCGGGAGGGGGGTGTTGCAGGATTCGCAACGGGCGGTCGCGGGGGCGTCGGGCGGTGGGGGGGTGGCGGACATGGTGATCTCCGGTAGAGGACTCTACCGTCTTCTACAGGAAGCGTCTGGAAAGGTTACAGGGAATCAAAGAGGTGGCGGATTTCGTCGTCGATTTGTTCGGGGGTGTCGACGGTGGCGGCGATGCGGGCGCGGAGGGCGTCGCGGTAGCGGCGGCGGAGGCGGTGGGCGGCGGTTTTGAGGGCGTTTTCGGAGAGGTGGAGGGAGGCGGCGATGGCGGGGTAGGTGGGGGCGTCGTCCGGGGCGGTGAGCGTGGGTTTGAGGGCGAGGAAGAGCGCGGTGTCGTTGCGGGCGGCGTAGTCGGCGGCGAGGTCGTCGAGGGCTGAGTCGAGGAGCTGGAGGGCCCAGCGGCGATCGAAGAGGCGGTCGGGGGTGAGGGTGTCGGCGGGAATGTTGGAAGCGAAGCGGGTGTCGTGGGCGTAGCGGGTTTCGGCATCGAGGGGGAGCAGCTTTGCGGGGCGGCGCTTGGCGGCGTGGTCCTGGTGGTGGGCGTTGATGAGGAAGTGCTTGAAGGCGGTGAGCAGGAAGGCGCGGAAGCGGCCTTTGGCTTTGTCGGCGGCGGCGAGGGTTTCGTGCTCCAGGAGGTGGGCGAAGAAGGACTGGGTGAGGTCTTCGGCGTCGGCGGGGGAATGTCCGCGGCGGCGGACGTACGCATAGAGGGGGTAGGCGTAGGCGCGGGCGAGCTGCTCGAGGGCGGCGCGGGGAGCGTCGGAGGGGGTATGATGGTGGCGAGCGGCGGCGAGGACGAGGGTCCAGCGGGTGGGGCTGAAGTCGAGATGCGCGGTCGTCGGCATGGAACGATTGTACCCGGGAAAGGCGGGGTCGTTGGCGGCGACGGTTTGAACACGAAGGCACGAGGCAGCGAAGGACACGAAGATGTCGGATGGAAGGTTGCGGCGGGTCATGAGCGTTGCGGGGGTGGCGGGCGCGTTGCTGATGGGCCTGTATGGGCGGGCGCGGGGGCAGGGGGGGATCACCCTTGCACAGCCGCTCGCGGAGACGGCGTGGATTTCGCAGGTGGTGTGGGAGGAGGAGGTGGAGGGGGCGGCGGGATTGAGCGTGGGCGTGCGCGGGGTGGATCTGGATCCGGCGGTGGCGGCGCATGCGGAGTGGGAGATACGCACGGCCGATGAGACGAAGCGGGCGGCGCGGTTCAGCGTGCCGTGGGTGATGGAGGGGAAGGGGCGGGAGACCTCGACGGAGGGGGCGGGGTTCAAGGTGCCGGCGCGGGAGGTGCGGCGGATGGTGGCGCTGGAGCCGGGGGAGTATGTGATGGCGTGGCTGCTGGATGGGGAGCGGCGGTCGAACGTCGTGAAGTTTCGGGTGGTGAAGGCGGGGGAGCAGCGCGGGACGGGGGAGTATCTGCGCGTGGTGCAGGGGGAGCCGCGGCGGGCGGGGGAGTTGCCGACGGCGGAGGTGCGGGTGCTGCGGCGGACGGCGGCGGATCCGGGGCAGAGCAACGTGGAGTGGGCGGTGTTGGAGATTGACGGGAAGTTGCTGGAGCGGAAGCAGGCGCCTGCGTTTTTTATCAGGCCGGAGTTGCGGGTGGGGGAAACGGTGGGGGCACCGGTGTATTGGGAGCAGATGAAAGTAGCGGTGGACGGGAGCAGGCCGCACACGATCAAGGCGAAGTTTGCGGGGCAGGAATCGAAGGAGACGGCGCTGCTGACGACCACGCCGCTGGGGGATGCGTGGGATGCGGCGACGGCGAAGCTGGCGCCTGCGCCCAAGGCGGCGG
>JBEHXY010000489.1:0-3043 GCA_048498455.1 Planctomycetota bacterium
ATCCAGGTGAAGCTGCTGCGGGTGCTGCAATCGCGGACGTTTCAGCGGATTGGGGAGGCGGAGCCGCGGGTGTTTGCGGGGAAACTGCTGGCGGCGACGAACCGGGACCTGGCGGCGGAGATGCACGCGGGGCGTTTTCGGCACGATCTGTATTACCGGCTCTGCGCGGATCTGATCGGCACGCCGACGCTGGCGGAGCAACTGGGGCAGGCGGAGGATCGGCGCGCGGAGCTCTCGACGCTGGTGCATTTCATCGCGCGGCGGGTGGTGGGCGAGGAGGCGGCAGCGGACCGGCTGACGGAGCAGACAGTGGAATTTGTGGAGTGCGAGCTGGGGGCGGGGTATGGATGGCCGGGGAACTTTCGGGAGCTGGAGCAGTGCGTGCGGAACGTGCTGATTCGGCGGAGCTATCGGCCGGCGGAGGCGGGCGGGGGGAGTGCGGCGGAGAAGCTGGCGGCGGAGCTGGAACGCGGGAAGCTGACGGCGGAGGAGCTGGTGACGCGGTACGTGCGGCTCGTATATGGGCAGACGGGGAGTTTCATGGAGACCGCGCGGCGCGTGGGGCTGGATCGTCGGACGGTGAAGGCGCGGGTGGAGGGGGGGGACGGGAATTAGCCACAGATGAACACGGATGAACACGGATTTATGGGGAAGTGCTTAGGGTACGGAGTGGCCGGCGGTGAAGAGGAGGTTGAAGAGGCAGAGTGTCATGGCGGTGCAGACGAAGGGGTGGGGGCGTTTGATGGAGACGGCGAGGATGACGATGCCCAGAGCGAGGCCGGCGAGGGCGAGGAGGTTGGCCCAGTCGTCGACAGCGAAGCGGGCGTAGTAGAAGTCGCGGTGGAAGCGCGGGGAAAAGTGGATGATCCATTGGTCGGCACTTTGGCCGAGGGGGTAGGAGGTGGCGACGGCGAGGGCGAGAGTGACCTGGATGCGGGCGAGGATGCGCTGCCAGCGCGGGAGCGGGGGGCGGTGGGTACGTGGGGGTTGGTAGTCGAGTGCGGCGGGTTGCATGGGGGTTATACGGTGGCGGGACGGTGGGAGTTCGCGCGCGGTTCGGGGGTGAGGATTGGGAGATGGGTACCGCAAGTCGGCATGTTTCTGGCCACCGAGGTGGTGGCCGGAAGCATGGCACCCCGGCGCCGGCGTCGGTTGCGCCAACTTGGGGTCAGCCCAGGACGGCGAGGCAGGCTTTCATGAAATGGGGGAGGTCATCCGGGCGGCGGGAGGAGACGAAGTGGCGGTCGGTGATGACGGGAGCGTCTTCGAAGAGGGCGCCGGCGTTGACGAGGTCGTCCTTGATGCCGGGGGAGCCGGTGACGCGGACGCCTTTGTAGACGCCGGCGGAGATGGCCATCCAGCCGCCGTGACAGATGGCGGCGACGAGTTTTTTCTCGTCGCTGAGTTCCTTGATGAGGGATTTGACCTTGGGGTCGCGGCGGAGTTTGTCGGGCATCCAGCCGCCGGCGAGGACGACGCCGGCGAAATCGGCGGCGCGCATTTCGGCGATGGGGGCGTCGGACGTGGCGGGGTAGCCGTGCTTGCCGTGGTAGGTGACGCCGGCCTTGGGGGCGGCGAGGGTGACGTCGAAGCCGGCTTCCTGGAAGCGGTAGCGCGGGTAGACGAGTTCCATGTCTTCGTAGGCGTCTTCGAGGAAGATGAGGATTTTTTTGGGCATGGGGCACTCGATGAAGAGAGAAAGTTGAAAAGAAAAAAGGTGGAAAAGGGGATCAGGTTTTTTTGCGGCGGGAGTAGAGGACGACGCAGAAGACGATGGCGAGGACGAGAAGGATCCCGGCGCCAAAGAAGAGGACGCCGAACCACACCGGGATCTGATAAACGACGAAGTCGGCTTCCGCCATGGGGCGCCTCGGTCAGTTGTTGCCGCCGCAGGAGCCGCGGATTTTGCCGCAGCCGCACATGCTGGAGTGGGTGTGGCCGCCGGGGGAGGGGGCGGCGTTGCTGCCGGGGCCGACGGTGACGACGGAGAGTTTGCGGCCGGTTTTTTTGGAGCCGCAGGCGGGGCATTTGGTTTTGGCGTCGCGCGTGCTCATCGAGGTCATGTGTTCGAAGGTGGCGTCGCAGTCATCGCAGTGAAATTCGTAGATGGGCATGAGGTGTCTCCTGAGAAAGCAGGGGCAGTATAGCAGGAAGGGGCGGGCGGATTCAGGGGGTCGGGGCGGCGGGCGCGGCGGGCGGAGTGGCCGCGGGCCAGAAGGCGGGCCGCATGATGGCGACGGCGGTGTCGATGTTGTGCGCGGGGACGAGGGCGGTGAGGAACTGCGGGCGGTCGGGGGTGAGGCGGTGCTTGCGGTTGAAGGCGGCGACGGCGGCGTGCCATTGGGCGCGGTGGAACTGCGGCGCGCGGCCGCCGCCTTCGTGCCAGAGGGGAACATCGCAGGCGACGGCGAGGGTGTGGCCGGCGAGATAGGCGCGGTAGGCGGCGTCGGTGCCGCAAAGGTCGAAGTCGGGGAAGGTCTGGTCGTCGAAGCGCAGTTTCTCGATCACCGGGCGGCGGAAGGCGATGAGGCAGCCGTCGAGGATCTGCATGTTCTCGACGAGTGGTTGCGGGGCGCTGAAGACGCTCACGGCCTGGCCGTCGGCGCTTCCGGGCGGGAGGGGGTGGAGGAGCTGGCCGTAGAGAAAGGGCGGGGCGGCATCGGTCCAGTCGCCGCTGACCGCGCGGGTGCTGCCGGCGATGCCGACGACGTCGGCGCGCTGCAGGTGCCCGACGAGGTGGGCGATGGCATCGGTGGTGAGGAAGGCGAGGTCGTCATGCAGGAAGATGAGCAGGTCGCCCTTGGCCTGATCGATGGCGCTGTTGTAGGCGGCGGCGAGGCAGGCAGGGTGGTGGCGGAAGACGAGCTCCGCGGGGGGGGTGTTGCCGGCGGAGAGGGCCTGCTGGAGGTTTTCCTGCAGGGCGGCGAGGCGGGCGTCGCTGCGCGGGCAGGTGATGAAGGAGAGCATTCGAGAAAACTCAAAACGCAAAACTCAAAACGCAGAACTCAAAACGCAGAACCGGGAACAGCGGGGCGCGGGTGGA
>JBEHXY010000490.1:0-3040 GCA_048498455.1 Planctomycetota bacterium
GAGCGGGCTCGGGCGGCGATGAACCGGGCGGCGGAGGATTATGCGGCGGTGGCGGGGCGGGAATTGTCGAGCGCGGACGCGGCGGTGGCGGCGTTTCCGCTGGCGCGGGTGGAGGCGGGGCGGGCACTGCCTTTGGATGAGGGGGTGAACCCGGCGTGGGTGGGGGCGGTGGAAACGTTGCGGTTGAAAGCGGTGGCGCCGATCCTGGGGGACCGGCAGGCGATTACGGAAGCGGAATGGGGGCGGGTCGCTGCGACGTTTGCGGCGTATGAGGCGTGGCGCGCCGGGACGCCGAGCGAAGGGGTGGAGAAGGTGGGGATTGTGCGGGCGAAGGAAATTTTGGCGAGCAATGCGGAAGGGGAGCTCAAGGGGCTGATCGCCAAGGACCTGGCGCTGGCGCCGCAGGCGGAGGGGATTTTGTCGGTGGAGAAGCTGGTGCGGCTGCACCGGGATTTGTATCGCCTGCTGAACAACTTCGTGGCGTTCCGCGATTTTTACGGACGGCGGACGAAGGCGGTTTTCCAGGCGGGGACGTTGTATCTTGACCAGCGGGCGTGCGATTTGTGCGTGCGGGTGCAGGATGCGGGGAGGCACGGGGTGATGGCGCATCTTTCGCGGATGTACCTGGCGTACTGCGATCTGACGCACAAGAGCACGGGGGAGACGATGCAGATCGCGGCGGCGTTCACGGCGGGCGATTCAGACAATCTCATGGTGGGGCGGAACGGCGTGTTTTACGACCGCAAGGGGCGGGATTGGGATGCGACGATCACGAAGATCATCGAGAACCCGATCAGCGTGCGGCAGGCGTTCTGGGCGCCGTATAAGCGGGCGATTCGCTGGGTGGAGGACCAGGTGGCGAAGCGCGCCGCGGCGGCGGACGCGGCGGCGACGGACCGGTTGACGGCGGCGGCGACGACGTTTGCCAAGGCGACGCAGGAGGGGGCGCCGGCGGCGCCCGCAGCACCGGTGGCGGCGCCACCTCCGCCGAAGAAACTGGACGTGGGGGTGATCGCGGCGATTGCGGTTGCGTTTGCGGGGGCGAGCGCGGCCTTGGGGGCGATTCTGCAGGCGTTTTTCGGGTTGGGGTTCTGGATGCCCTTGGGGCTGGTGGCGGTGATGTTGTTGATCAGCGGGCCGTCGATGCTGATTGCGTGGTTGAAGCTTCGGCAGCGGAATCTGGGGCCGCTGCTGGATGCGAACGGGTGGGCGGTGAATGCGAAGGCGAAGATCAATTTGCCGTTCGGACGGGCACTGACGGGGACGGCGGCGTTGCCGCAGGGGGCGGTGCGGGACTGGTCGGATCCCTATAAGGAATCGCACAAGGGGCGGTGGTGGACGGTGGTGATCGTGGTGCTGCTGCTGGGGCTGCTGGCGGCGTGGTATTTCGGCGCGGTGGAGCGGGCGTGGCCGGGGGTGTTGCCCAAGAGCGGGTTCGTGAAGCGTCGGGAAGCGGCGGCGACGCAGGCGGCGGCGGGGCAATCGTGGTGGGGGGTGGAGCGGGGGGGAGGGCGGTGAGGGGTGGGATTGCCGGGTGAAAAGTGGGTATAGTGAGTGCATGGTTTATCGTGGACGAGTCGAGAAGGGGGTGGTGGTGCTGGAAGGGGAGCCGGCATTGCCGGCGGGGACGGTTGTGCGCGTGGAGGCGGAAGGGGCGGCGGCCTCTGCGCCGCGGGGAAGTTGGGAAGCAATCAAGGCATTGGCAGGAACATGGGCGGGCGATCCGGCGGAGATTGATCGTTCGTTGGCGGAGTTGCGAGAAATGAAGGCTGCGGAAGTGCGTCGGCAGCAGGCGGAGCCCGAGCCGGAACGTTGATGCGATTTCTCTTTGACACCAATCATGCCAGCGAATTTCTGAAAGTGCCCGATGCGATTGATGCGCGGGTGGCGAAATACCCGGGGGCGAAATTTGCGGTGTGCCCACCGGTGGCCGCGGAACTCTGGTACATGGTTCACAACAGTTCGCGGGTGATGATCAACCGCGCTCAATTGGAGCGTTTGTTCCAGCGATTGGAGTGGCTGGATTTTGACGCGGCAGCAGCGGAGACTTTTGGGCGCCTGAAGGTGGCCCTTCGAAAGGCGGGGAAAACGGTCGCTGATGTGGACCTTCAGATTGCCTGCAGCGCGCTGGTGAATGGGGCGGTGGTGCTCACTGGGGATGGCGCATTTGGGAATGTGCCGGGGTTGAAAGTTGAGAATTGGCTGACTCCATAACATTGGCTGGCGGCGTGCTGGGCGCGGGGATGCGCGGTAGAATCTCCGGAATGAAAACGATTGATGTGAATCTGCCGGCGGCGGGGGCGTTTGGGTATGGGGTGCGGGTGGAGGCGGGGGGGTTGGCGAGGATTGGGGAGGCGGTGCGGGCGGTGGCGACGGCGCCGTCGTGCGGCGTGGTGACGGATTCGGTGGTGGGGCCGCTGTACCTGGAGCGGGTGAAGGGGTCGCTGGAGGGGGCCGGGTATCGGGTGCTGGTGCATGTGATGCCGGCGGGGGAGGAGCACAAGACGTTTGCGACGGTGGGGGCGGTGCTGGATACGTTTTTGAATGGGCGGGTGGAACGGGCGACGCCGATCGTGGCGCTGGGCGGGGGGGTGGTGGGGGATCTGGCGGGGTTTGTGGCGGCGAGTTTGCTGCGCGGGGTGCCGTTTGTGCAGGCGCCGACGACGCTGCTGTCGGCGGTGGATGCGTCGGTGGGGGGGAAGGTGGGGGTGGATCATGCGGCGGGGAAGAATTTGATCGGGGCGTTTCATCAGCCGCGGGTGGTGGTGACGGACATTGAGGCGTTTAAGACGCTGCCGGTGCGGGAGGTGCGGAACGGGCTGGCGGAGTGCGTCAAGCATGGGGTGATTCGGGATGGGTCGCTGTTTGCGTTTATCGCGAAGAATGTGGGGCGGATCCTTTCGTGTGATCCGGCGGTGATGGAGGAACTCGTTGCGCGGAACGTGGCGATCAAGGCGGCGGTGGTGGCGGAGGATCCGCACGAGCATGGGGTGCGGGCGCTCTTAAATTTGGGGCACACGTTTGGGCACGCGATTGAGAA
>JBEHXY010000491.1:0-3038 GCA_048498455.1 Planctomycetota bacterium
CCCAGCGTCCGCATCCCCTTCGCCCCCGGCACCTCCACCCGCACCTCCACCACTCCCCCCGCTGGCACCGCCACCCGCCCCAGCTCCTTCCCCCCCTCCACCACCCGCACCGTCACCCCCGAAAGCCCCCCGCTCAGCGCCCGCCCCACCAGCACCCGCCCCTTACCGTCCCCCCCATCGAACCGCAGCACCGCCCGCCCCCGCACCGCCCGCGCCATCACCGTCTCGTTCGTCCCCATCGCCTCCGCCCGCTCCAACCCCTCCGCCACAAAGTCCCCGAACGCCAGCCCGATCTCTGGCGACACCCGCACCCGGTATACCCCGTCCAGCGTCCGCCCCTGCTCCGGAAACAGCCGCTCCTGGAACATCGGATTCGTCTTCAGCGGCGGCCACAACTCCGGCGTCGCCCCCCGGAGGATCAGATCATGACTCGTCAACGCCATCTGCGTCGAAAGCACCGCGCGATAACTCGCAAACCCCTTCTGCCACAAGTTGAAAAACACCCGCGTCGGATCGCGCCGGTCCAGCTCCTCGCCAAACAAATCGCCCGCCACCGCGTTCCCGAAAAACAACCCGAACGACGGCGACGATGCGCTGTAAAAGTCCAGCACCTCCGACGTCGGATACCGCGCCAACAGCTCGTTTTCCGCCGCCAGTGCCCCCCGGTCTTCCGCAAACCCCGTGTACGTCAGCCACACCGTCACTGCCCCCACCGTCCCAACCGCCACCGCCAGCGCCTGCTGCGCCGAACGGCTCGCCCACGCCGCCGACATATGTGGCCGCAGCCCCGCCCCCGCCGCCACCAGCGCCGGCCCCACCAGCGCCAGTCCCGGCATCAGATACCGCGACTCGTACGGATGCGTCCCCTCCAGCACCACCTGCAGCCCCAGCGCCGCACAAAATCCCAAACTGGCCCCCCCCACGCTTCCCACCGCCGACTTCCGCCCGCGCCACGCCGCCACCCCCGTCAGCACCAGCGCCACCACCAGCAGCGGCGTCTCCGACAGCCGCTCCAGCAACGCCACCTGGTTGCCATACGGACTCGCCGCCGGCCACGTCGGATTCCCGTAACGCCCCTGCGTCGTGGCGATCGCATGCGTCAGATGCCAGATCTTCCCCAGCCGCGGATACGCCGGAATCAGCAGCACCGAAGCCGCCGCCACCAGCGCGCCGACATAAATCCCCCGCAGCCGCCACGTGCGCAACACCAGCAGCGGCAACACCAAAAGCGGAAGCGCCGTGATCTTCGTCACCACCGCCAGCGCCGCGACCACCCCCATCGCCGCCGCACGCTTCCCGCCCGCCCCCTTTGCCGCGGCCAGCAGCGCCAGCGCCCCCAGCCCCATCCCCGCCATCAGCACCCCCGGCTCCGGCTTCACCGCCACCGCCTCCCGCAAAACCGTCGGCGTGAGCAGCGGCGCCAGCACCACCAACACCGCCGCCCCCGTCCGCCCCGTCGCCCGCAGCGTCGCCACCCCCACCGCCAGCAGCGTCCCCAGCATGCCCCCCAGCAGCAGCCCGCGCGTCGCCTGCAGATAGAACTCCGGATTGTCGAGAACTGCCGTGATCAGCGCTTCCCGCCCCGCCGCCGGATGCACCGCCCGCAGCACCGCCGCGATCAGCAACTGAATCGTGCTCCCGGGATGATCGACATGCTCCGGCGGCCGCCCCGTGGCAATGAGCAGCCCGTTGAAAAGATAGGCGTAGTCGGGATCGAGGTTCGTGCCCAGCCAGAACGGTCCGCGTGCCCACGCCAGCACCACCAGCACCGCCATGACCGCCAGCGTGGCGGCGAGGATTCCCAGGAAGCGGCGCGACTGGATGCGGGACGTGTTCATGCGGCAGAGTCTATCCAACCCTGTGCCGCTCCACTATGCTCTCTGCCCGGAACTCTCCCGGAACTGCTGAACAAAGGATTATTCCATGAAGCGCATCCTCCCGGTGGCGGCGGCCCTGCTTGCAGGCGCCTCGTTCGCGTTGGCCCAGACCACGGCCACCGCGCCGGCATCGCAACCCGCCAGGGCCGCCTCGGCGCCGGCGTCGCAGCCCGCGGTGGCGGCCAACGCGGCCATCCCGGCCGACCTGGCCAAGACCATGCAGCAGGCGATCTCGCTCACCGAAGCGGGCAACTACCGCGACCTCATCGACATGCTCGCCCCGCCGGAGGCCGTCGCCCGCATGAAGGCCTCGGGTGATTTCGACAACGCCGTCGCCAACTTCGGCGGCAAGGCGATGATGCTTCTGGATGGTCTGCGGCAGGCCATCGCGATGCCGCCGGAAATGTCCAACGAAGGCAAGACCGCGACCTTCCACATCACCGGCGAGCGCAGCGAAATGAAGTTCACCAAGGGCGACGACGGCAAGTGGGTCCTGCAATAAGCAGCGCTTAACCCCCCCTGCCGCTCGGCCCGCACGGACGGTTCGCGGCCCCGACCGCCGGCCGCGAGTGCCCGGCGAAGCAAAAACAAAAACGCCGGAGAAAGACCCGCTTTCTCCGGCGTTTTTTGAGTGCGCGTGGGAAGTAATTAATCGAGCTTCCGCAGCCCCAGGCCCATCTCGGTGAGCCGCTGCTTGATCTCGAGAAGGCTGGTCTGGCCGAAGTTCTTGACGCCCAGCAGTTCCGCTTCGGTGCGCGTGGCCAGTTCGCCGACGGTCGCCACGCCCAGACGCTGCAGGGCCTTGCGCGAGCGGACGGAAAGCTCGAGCTCGTTGACGTTCTTATTGAGCGTCGCCTCGGGAACGTTCGCGGCGACGGTCTTGAGGAGGTCCTTGCGGGCCTGCGACTGCTGCTCTTCAAGGGCCATGCCGAGGCGGAGGCCCTTGTTGGTCAGCATCTGCTTGATCTCTTCGAGCGAGGTTTCGCCGAAGTTCTTGTAGCCGAGGAGTTCGGCCTCGGTGATCTTGAGCAGGTCGCCGAGGGTGCGGATGTTCATCTTCTTGAGGCAGTTGCGGGCGCGGACGGAGAGTTCAAAATCGGTGACGGGAGTTTCGAGCAGGGCGGAGCGTTTCTCCGCGCGTTTCTCTTCGCCTTCATCGAA
>JBEHXY010000492.1:0-3025 GCA_048498455.1 Planctomycetota bacterium
CGTGTAGCGACCGGCGTTGCCGGCCTCGACACGATTCTCGGCGGCGGTTTGCCGAAGGACCGGTTTTACCTGGTCCAGGGCGACCCCGGGGTGGGCAAGACGACGCTGGCGCTGCAGTTCCTGTTGGAAGGCCAGCGGCTGGGGGAGCAGGGACTCTATGTCACCCTGGGGGAGACGCACGAGGAACTGGAGGGGGTGGCGGCATCGCACAACTGGTCCCTGAAAGGCATTTCGGTTTTCGAAGTGCAGACGGGGGTGAACGAAGAGGACATGCGTGAGGATGAATCCTACGACGTGTTTCATCCTTCGGAGGTGGAGCTGGGGGAGGTGATGCGCACGCTGATCGCGGAGGCGGAGCGGGTGCAGCCGCGGCGGGTGGTCATCGATTCGCTGTCGGAGGTGCGGCTGCTGGCGCGGGATCCGCTGCGGTATCGGCGGCAGCTCCTGGCGCTGAAGCGGTTCTTCATCGGGCGCGGGTGCACGGTGCTGCTGCTGGATGCGGCGTCGACAAACAAGATCGGCGACCTGCAGTCCAACACGCTGGTGCACGGGGTGATCCTGCTGGAGCAGTCGTTGCCGGATTTCGGTTTGAAGCGTCGGCGACTGAGCATCGTGAAGCTGCGGGGCGTGCGCTTTGATGATGGCTATCACGATTTCCGGGTGGAGACGGGGGGCATCCAGGTGTATCCGCGGCTGGTGGCGGCGGACCACCAGGCCCAGTGGCCTGACGGCGTGATCGCCAGCGGGCTGCCGGAGCTCGATGCGATGCTGGGGGGCGGGTTGCCGCGGGGGACGAGCACGATCATCCTGGGGGCGGCCGGTGTGGGGAAATCGACCTTGGCGGGGCAGTACGCGACCTGCGCGGCGCAGCGCGGGGAGCGGTCGATCATTTACACGTTCGACGAGAGCGCGCGGAACTTCATCATCCGTTCGGACGGCGTGGGCATGCCGATGCGGGCACTGGTGGATGCGAAACAGCTGCAGGTGGTGCAGATCGATCCGGGCGAGCTGGCCCCGGGTCAATTCGCGCAGATGGTGCGGGACAGCGTGGAGAAGGACCGGGCGCGGGTCGTGGTCATCGACAGCCTGACGGGTTATCTCAACGCCACGCCGGACGAACGGTTCCTGCTGGTGCAGCTGCATGAATTGCTGACGTACCTGGGGAACAGGGGGGTGTGCACGCTGCTGGTGGTGGCGCAGCACGGGCTGGTGGGCGAGGGGGTGAAGGCGTCGGTGGATGCGAGCTACGTGGCGGACGCGGTGCTGCTGCTGCGGTACTTCGAGCACCAGGGGGTGGTGCGCAAGGCGCTGTCGGCGGTGAAGAAGCGGATGGGGATGCACGAGCCGACGATTCACGAATTTGAGATTGCTCCCGGGCGGGTGCGGGTGGGGGCGCCGCTGCGGGGGTTCCATGGCGTGCTGTCGGGGGCGCCGGTGTATGCGGGCGCTCCGGGCGACATCAGCGGTGGGGGTGGCCGTGGAACGGATCGCTGAGCAGACGGATGAGCGGGTATTGGTGTTGGCGCCGCGAGGACGCAACGCGGAGCTGATTGCGGGGGTGTTGAGCCGGGCGGGGCTTTCGCCGGTGGTGTGCGCGGACACGCAGGATTTGTGCCGGCGGATGGTGGAGCCCACGGGGGCGATGATCGTCTGCGAAGAGGCGCTCAACCGCGAGGGGCTCGAGTGCGTGGTGAGCACGCTGGGCCAGCAGGCGCCGTGGTCGGAGATTCCGCTGCTGGTTCTGACCAGCGGCGGGAAGACGACCCGGGGCAGCTTTCATATCGCCAAGGTGCTTGGTCCGCGCGGCAACGTGACGCTGATGGAGCGGCCGGTGCGGATCCTGACGATGATCACGGCCATCCGGGCGGCGCTGCGGGCGCGGCGGCGGCAATACGAGGTGCGCGACCTGCTGTCGCGCGAACAGGCGGCGCGCACGCAGGCGGAAGCGGCCAACCGGGCGAAGGATCATTTCCTGGCGACCCTCTCGCATGAACTGCGCACGCCGTTGAACCCGGTGCTGATGACGGTGACGGCGATGACGCACGACAGCACGTTGCCGCAGGGGGTGCTGGAGGATGTGGACCTGATCAAGCGGAACATCGAGCTGGAATCGAAGCTGATCGACGATTTGCTGGACCTGACGCGGATCAGCCGGGGGAAGCTGGAGCTGCAGCAGGAGTCGGTGGACATGCACGCGTTGATCCACCACGCGGTGTCGACCTGCTGCGAGAGCGACATTCGGCGGAAGCGGCTGCGCTTCGTTTCGGACCTGCGGGCCCAGGAACATTTTGTGTGGGGGGATTCGGCGCGGCTGTCGCAGGTGTTCTGGAACCTGGTGAAAAACGCGGTGAAGTTCACGCCGGAGGGGGGCACCATCACGCTGACGAGCGTGAACAGCGGCGACGGCTCGATCGTGCTGAGCGTGAGCGACACGGGCATCGGGATTGAGGCGGGGGCGATCGGGCGCATCTTCGATGCTTTTGAGCAGGAGAGCCGGGGCATTACGCGGCGCTACGGCGGACTGGGACTGGGGCTGGCGATCTGCAAAGCACTGGTGGAGCGGCACGGGGGAGCGATCTCGGTGCATTCGGCGGGCAAGGACAAGGGGTCGACGTTCACGGTGCGCCTGGCGACGGCGCCCGCGCCGCGGCCGCGGCCGGCGAACAGCCCGTCGCCTTACGACAGCAACGCCAACCAGCCACTGAACATCCTGCTGGTGGAAGATCACGAGATGACGGCGCGGGTGATGTGCAAGCTGTTGGGGAAGCTCGGCTATTCCGTGACCCTGGCGGCGGACGTGGAGACGGCCAAGCGGGCGGTGGATGGGGCGCGGTTCGACCTTGTGATCAGCGACCTGGGGCTGCCGGACGGGACGGGGCTGGACGTGATGAAACACATTCGCGGACGTTATGGCGTGCCGGCGATTGCGGTGAGCGGTTATGGGATGGAGGAGGATGTGCGGCTGTCGAAAGAGGCGGGGTTTGTGGAGCACCTGGTGAAGCCGGTGGATCTGCCGAAGCTGCAG
>JBEHXY010000493.1:0-3022 GCA_048498455.1 Planctomycetota bacterium
TCTGCTCCTTCAACGCGCTGGCGAAAATCCGCCGGCCCACCATCGAACTCTGGGCCCGCGTGCTGGCGGCGGTGCCCGACTCGCGGATGCTCATCAAGGCGCCGCGGCTGCAGGATGAGGCCCCGCGCGAGGTGATGCGCGCCTGGTTCGCCGCCGCCGGCATCGCCGCCGACCGCGTGGAATTCGCCGCCGGCACGAAAGGCTTTCTCGAGCACCTCGCCGTCTACCACCGCGCCGACATCGGCCTCGACACGTTCCCCTATCACGGCACCACCACCACCTGCGAGGCGATGTGGATGGGCGTGCCGGTGGTCACCCGCGCGGGCAGCACCCACCGCAGCCGCGTCGGCGTAACCCTCCTTTCCTCGGTCGGCCTGGCGGATCTGATCACGCAGACGCCCGAGCAGTTCGTCGCCACCGCCGCGGCACTGGCGGGCGACCGCGACCGGTTGCGCACGCTGCGCGCCACCTTCCGCGACCGCCTGGCGAAATCCCCACTGCTCGACTGCGCCGGCCTCGCCCGCGAGGTCGAAGCCGCCTACCGCACCATGTGGCGCGCGTGGTGTTACATGGCGCAAACGTGAGGCGGCGCAATGGCCAGCGGTAAAAGTTTCCGAGTTCTCTTTGACGACGCCACCCGCGCCATGAACGCCGGGGATGCCGCCGGCGCCGAGGCGCTCCTGCGCGAGGTGATCGCCCTGCGCCCGCGGCATCCCGAAGCCCTGCACCTGCTGGGCGTGCTGTGCGCCCAGTCCGGACGTGTCGCCGAGGCCGTCGACTTTCTGCGCCAGGCGGTGGCGCTCAAGTCCTACTTCGTCGAGGCCCAGTCGAACCTCGGCGCCGCGCTGGTGGCAACCGGGCAGGTCGCGGAAGCCGAGCCGCTCTTGCGCCAGGTGCTCCTGCTCAAACCGGATCACGCCTACTCGCACAGCAACCTCGGCCGGGCGCTGCAGCAGCAGGGCAAGACGGAGGAGGCGATCGCCAGCTATCGCCGGGCCCTGCAGCTCAACCCGAATTTCCTGGAGACGCATTACCGCCTGGCCACGGCGCTCGCGGAGCGTGGCGAGATTTCCGCGGCGATCGCCGCCTGCGAGCAGGCGCTGCTGTGCGAGCCGCGCTTTCTCGAAGCACGCAACGGCCTGGCGAACCTGCTGCGCGAGATCGGGCGCGGGCAGGAAGCGGAGGGGCTTTACCGCAGCGTGATCGCCGCGGATCCCGCGCACGTGGAAGCCCACGCCGGCCTGCTGACGCTGATGAATACCTTGCCTGGCGCCCAGCCCGCCGAGATTTTCCGCGAACATGTCGCCTGGGATCAGCGGCACGCCCGACCGCTGGGACTGGGGATTCCGCCGCACAAGAACAAGAAGGACCCGGAGCGACGGCTGCGTGTCGGCTACGTCTCCGGCGATTATTTCAGCCACTCGGTGGCGTATTTCATCGAGCCGCTGCTCGCCGCCCACGATCGCGAGCGCGTGGAACTGTTTGCCTATTCCGACGTCTCCCGCCCCGATGCGGTCACCGCGCGGCTGCGCGGGTATGTCGCGAACTGGCGCGACATCGCTGGCCTGGCGAGTCCGCAGGTGGCGGACGCGGTGCGTGCGGACGGGATCGACATCCTCGTGGACCTCGGCGGCCATACGTCGGGCAACCGGCTGCCGGCGTTCGCCCGCAAACCGGCGCCGGTGCAGGTGACCTACCTCGGTTATCCCAACACCACCGGGATGGCGGCGATGGATTACCGCCTCACCGACGCCCGCGCCGATCCGCCGGGCGCGGAGGCGTTCCACACGGAAAAGCTGGTGCGCTTGCCCGAGACATTCCTCTGCTATCGACCGCCGGAGGATGCGCCGGCGGTGGTCGATCCGCCGGTGCTCTCCAGTGGACAGATCACCTTTGGATCGTTCAACGCGGCGTCGAAGATCAATGATTCGCTGCTGGATCTCTGGGCGCGGGTGCTGGCGGCCGTTCCGGGAAGCCGGCTGTTGCTCAAGGCAAAGTACCTGTCGGCGGAGGTGAACCGGGCACGGGTGCGGGCGGCGCTGGCCGCGCGGGGAATCGACGCCGGGCGGGTCGAGGTGCTGCCGCCCACGGCCGGTGTGGCGGAACATCTGGCGCTGTATGGGCGGATGGACGTGGCGCTGGATTCCTTTCCTTATCATGGCACGACGACGACTTGCGAGGCGCTGTGGATGGGGGTGCCGGTGGTGACGCTGGCGGGCGATCGGCACATCAGCCGGGTGGGCGTGAGCCTGCTGACGACGGTGGGGCTGGCGGAGTTCATTGCCGAAAACGAGGCGGACTACGTGTCGCGGGCGGCGGCGCTGGCGCGGGATGTGGGGCGGCTCAAGGCGCTGCGGGCGGGGATGCGGGAGCGGGTGCGTCTGTCGGCGCTGTGCGATGCGGGGCGGTTTGCGCGGAACGTGGAGGCGGCGTACCGGGAAATGTGGCGGGCGTGGTGCATCACCTGACAGCATCGACGCTTTCGCGTACCATGGCTCTCCGCTTTTGGCTGGTTTGCCGCTGTTGCAGGAGAATTTCATGGAACGCACGCTGATTATCTTGAAGCCTGACGCCATTCAGCGCGGGCTTGTGGGAAAGATTCTGACCCGGTTTGAGGAGAAGGGGCTGCAGATCGTCGGGATGAAGCTGACGATGATCACCGAAGACCTGGCCGCCCAACATTACGCGCCGCACAAGGGCAAGCCGTTTTACGAGGGGCTGGTGCGGTTCATGACGTCGTCGCCGGTGCTGGTGCTGGCGCTGCAGGGGAAGGGGGCGATCGAGGTGTCGCGGAAGATGATGGGGGCGACGTTCGGGTTCAAGGCGGAGCCGGGCACGATTCGCGGGGATTACGGGGTGTCGTCGAGTTTCAACCTGATTCACGGGTCGGACTCGCCGGAGGCGGCGAAGGCGGAGCTGGCGTTGTGGTTCAAGCCGGACGAACTGACCACCTATGACCTGGCCAATCGCGTGTGGACGTATGATTTTTCCAAGGGTAACCCCGAGTAAGCGAGGTTAAGCG
>JBEHXY010000494.1:0-3019 GCA_048498455.1 Planctomycetota bacterium
GGAGAAGCCGAGCGTGCCGCTGTCGGGGGAGAGGGTGAAAGCGGGGAGCGTGGCGGCGAGGGAAAAGGAGGCGGGGGCGACGGAGGTGGAAATGGTGAAAGGGAGGCAGGCGGCGATGTCGATGATGGACACGCGAATCGAGAAGAACTGGCTTTCGAGCGGGGAGGGAGCAGCGACGGCCTGAAGGGGGATGCTCGCGTGGGGATGGTGGATGACGTTGCGGATGGGGTCGACGGAGCCGATGACGTCCCGGGAGACGGGCAGCGCGGGGTCAGTTTCCGGGGCGAGGGGATCTGCGGCGGGGGCGGAGCGAACGGGTGCGACGAGCGGGTTCGCGGCGGCGGCGGGTGCGGCCAGAAGCAAAGCGGCAAGGAGGAAAGCGAGGCGGGCAAGCACGGAGGCCATGGAGGGAATCCCTCTTGGAGATCGCGAGGCAAGCGCGGGGCGCGGAGCGCTTGGTGCTGGGGCGTCAGGTGCCCCGGGATGGGGCAAGTGCGTTGTCACGAATGATTGACGGATCGCACCGGAAGAAACGACGTATGTAAGAAGTCCCACGAAGGTTTGCGTTCTCCCCCCCACATTTAGCAAAAATGGGGCCGACACCCGGCGGTGCCGTTGGCGTGGCCGGTGTGCGGTTGCGTGCGGCAGACGGGTGACGTGTTGCCGGACGAATTGTTTACAAGGGTGTTATTTTGTCGGTGGCGGAAGGATCTTGTTGCGGGTGAGGAAGTTGGCGGCGAGGTCGGGCCAGATGCGGAGGGCGGGGTCGTTGAGGGCGAGGCCGAAGCCGTGGCCGCCGTGCTCGAAGAGGTGGAGTTCTGCGGGGACGCCGGCGTCTTTGCAGGCTTCGTAGAAGAGGATGGAGTTTTTGATGGGGACGACGCGGTCGTCGCCGCCGTGGGCGATGAAGATGGGCGGGGTGTCTTTTGTGACGTGTTTCTGGGGGGAGAGCTTTTCGTAGACGCTGGGATCGTTGTTGCTGAGGGCATCGCGGGAGCCCTTGTGGGTGACGGCGGGGTCGGTGAGGTCGATGACGGGGTAGAGGAGGATGGCGTACGCCGGCTTGGCGGATTCCTTGTCGATGGGGTCGGTGGCGTTGGGTTGAGCGTCGTTGTCGGAAGCGGTGGCGAAGGCGGCGGCGTTGTGGCCGCCGGCGGAGAAGCCGATGACGCCGAGCTTGTCGGGATCGATGTTGTAGTCCTTCGCATGGGCGCGGACGAAGCGGGCGGCGCGCTGGACGTCCTGAAGCGGGAGTGGCGTGTGGTAGCGCGGGGCGTGGCGGTAGCGGACGACGAAGGCGGCGAGCCCCTTGCTGTTGAACATGCGGGCGATGGAAGAGCCTTCGTTGGCCATGGAGAGGTTGGTGTAGCCGCCGCCGGGCAGCACGAGGATAGCGGGGGCGGGGGTGGCGGAATCCTTGAGGGGGTAGAGGTCGATCGTGGGCTCGAGGGGGTTGGCGTCGGCGTCAGGGCCCTCGGCGATGCCGGGGGTTTTGTCGTAGAGCTTCACCCGGGTGATGCCTTCGGGCGGGCCGGACGGAGCGGCCGGGCGGGCGGGACGGGTGGCCGGCGTGGGGGCGGGAGCGGCGGCGAGGAGGAAGGCGAGGCCGGCGGCGGCGGTAAGGGCGTAGGCTGCGGGGGGGGAAAAGGGCATGGGACCTCCGAGCAAGTAAGTACTCTTGGGAACAACTGGTGGAGGAGAGAGATATTTCCTGCGGATGCGCCGGCGTGGAAACAGACGGTGAAACAAAGCGGAAGCGGGGGGCACCGGCGCGTCTATGGATAGGATAGGGGCAGCGGCGGGCGGCAGGAAGAGGACGGGACATGGCTGGACGGCGGGCGGTTACGCTGCTGGAGTTGGTCGTGGTGATGGTCATCATGGGCGTGCTGCTGGCGATCCTGATGCCGGCGATTTCGCAGGCGCGCCGGGCGTCGCGGCTGGCCTCTTGTGCGGCGAACCTGCACGCGATTGGACAGGCAATCCACACGTATGAGACGGATCAGGGTGCGAGGCCGATGGCCAATCCCATGCCGGCGCCGTTCAATTGGCCCGGGCCGTTGCCGCCACTGTATGACGTGCTTGCAGCGGAGTTGCCCCGCGGGAGCGCGGCGTACCGCTGCCCGGATGATCGTGGACAGGTGTATGATCGTTGCGCGGCCGTTTCGCCGGGCAAATGTGGGATAAGTTATATTTATGTGCGGTGGGAACAAGGGCGGCTGGACACGCGCGACCTGATGATGTGGGATTACAACGGAGACAGCGCCCATGGGCTGGTTGAGCCGCCCTTGCATGGAGGGAAGGTGCAAAACAGCCTGTATCGGGATGGGAGCGTGTCGCATTGAGCGGCGCGTTGGGGGCCGCTTGAAAGACGGCACTCCGAACGGTTGATGGGGGGTGCGCACGGGCGGTATGCTCTGGGGCTTTGGTTTTCCGATTTGCGTGAGGTTCGTGATGGCGTTTGAGAAGACGGCGCGGTTGAAGGCGTTGCCCCCCTACCTGTTCATTGAGATCGACAAGAAAAAGCGGGCGCTGATCGCGGCGGGGAAGGATGTGATCAACCTGGGGGTGGGCGATCCGGATCTGCCGACGCACAAGTTCATCATCGATGAGATGGCCAAGGCGATTTACGATCCGAAGAACCACAAGTATCCGTTTGATGAGGGGGTGCCGGCCTTTCGGCAGGCGGCGAGCGCGTTCATGAAGAAGCGTTTTGGGGTGGAGGTGGACATGGACAAGGAAGTGCTGACGACGATCGGCAGCAAGGACGGGATCGCGCATTTGCCGCTGGCGGTGGTGAATCCGGGCGATGTGGTGCTGGTCCCTCAGCCGGGGTATCCGGTGTACAACAGCGGGGCGCTGTTTGCGGGCGGGGTGCCGCACGTGATGCCGCTGCTGGAGAAGAATGATTTTCTGCCGGATCTGGAGGCGATTCCGGAGGATGTGCGGCGGAAGGCGAAGCTGATCTGGCTCAACTATCCGAACAATCCGACGGCGGCGACGGCGCCGCGCGCTTTCTATG
>JBEHXY010000495.1:0-3004 GCA_048498455.1 Planctomycetota bacterium
CCTGCGGACCGCCCCATATCCCCCCTCCCGGCGGAGTTTCCCGCAATATCCCGAGACGGTGGTCGTTTTCCTGAGGGTGCTCATGGACGCACGCGCCATCGCCGAACTTCTCGTGCGATGCCAGAACGGCGACAAGGCCGCCTGGGATACTCTGGTCGATGCCTACTGGCAGCGGCTCTTTGGATATGCGCTCCGCGCCACGAGCAACCCCGAGCTCGCCCAGGACCTGGTCCAGGAAACCTTCCTGAGAATTGTGCAGCGGCTCGGAAAATATGACGATCAAGGCAAGTTCGAGGCCTGGCTTTTCCGGATCCTCGTGAACCTCGTCCGCGACCATGGTCGCAGCCTCGCCCGTCATCCCACCCAGTCCACCGTCATCGATTCCGACGGCGACCGCGTGGAAATGACCGACGAACTCGCCGGGAAAGGTCCGGCGCCTTTCGACCCCCTCCAGCAACATGAGGAGGTCGACGCGCTCCAGATCGCCCTGCGAAAACTCCCTGAAGGAGATCGGCAAATACTCCTGCTTCGTCACTTTGCCGATATGCCCTTCAAGGACATCGCCAGAACCCTGAACTGCCCAATAGGCACGGTCCTTGCTCGGGCACATAGAGCCCTTGGCAAGCTCCGCTCCCTGATGGAGGTCTCCCATGACCAGACTGAATCTGATTGACGCTTCTCTCCTCGATGCTTCCGGCGAACTTGGACCCAACGCGCGCCAACGCCTCCATGCCCATCTGGCCAAAAAGCCTGCCGCTCGGGCGAAATACAACGCCATTCACGCGCAGTTCTCCCGCCTCTCCGCCCTGCCTCGCCCCAATCTCTCCGAAGCCGACCAGGCACGCATCGCCGGCAACATCAAGGCCTCCATCCGCGAGCGCCTCACCAGGCAGGCGCGCGAAATCCAGGCACTCCGCCGCGCCAAGCTCATTCATTACGCACTCGCCGGCCTCTCGGCCGCCGCCGCCGCCATCGTCGTCGCCGCCGGAATCTCCATGATGAATTCCGCCGCCGCCACCCGCAAAGCCGCCGATTCCGTCGCCCACCTCAACCGCGTCATCGACCGGCTCGCCGCCTACGACAGCCGCGAAGCTTCCTACGATCAGGCACTCGCCGACGTCGAATCCTCCATCCGCCAGCTCCAGGCCGAAAACAGCTCCATGGCCGGCCTCCAAACCAACGAGATGACCCCCTTGCTGGATGCCCTGGCCTCACTGCCCGCCGCTCCCGCCGGTGATCCCGTCGACCAGCTCGAACTGCCCCAGGGAGGGTTCTAAGGACCGGAAATGACGACTTACCCCCTTCCACGCCCCCACCGCACATATTTGTTTGCAGCCGCCGCGCTCCTTTTCCCCGTCGCCACCGCCCTTCTCGCCGACACGCCCGCGACCCGCCCCGCCGCAGCTCCCTCCGCGGCCGCTTCGCCAACCACCGCGCCCACCACCGAACAAGCCGCCGCCGATCGCAAAGAGCAGGAAATCACCAAGGTGATGGAATTCCTGCGCGTCACCCAGCCCGATGTGTATGACCAGGCCCTGACCTTCCGCGAGGCCGATCCCGCGCGCTTCGAAAAGTTGATCCGCGGCGCCCTGGGAACCGTCAACCGCCTCGAAGACCTCAAAAAACGCGACCCCCGCCTTTTTGAGCTGAAAATGAAGGACCTGGAGCTCGCCTACAAGTCGATGCGCCTGGCCCGCGAGCTGCAGCGTCCCGACCTCGCCGCCGCGGACCGCACCCGCCTCTCCGACGACCTCACCACCGTGGTCACCACCGAGTTCGACATCTCGCAGCAGATGCGCGAGCACGAAATCGCCTCGATGCGCACCCGGCTGCAGGATCTCGACAAGCAGCTGCAGGAACGCGCCAAGGACAAGGACGCGCTGATCCGACAGCGCGTGCAGGACCTGGTCGAAAAGCCCCCCCGCCTGGAATGGTGATGCCGCCCTCCACCGCCGCGGCCTTCCAGCAACCACCCGTTCCCGTCAGCCCTTCCCCTGAAATCCCCAACCCCCGCCGGCGAGGGCCTCCTTGAATATTTTTCGCGTGCGGCACTTAGCCCCCATATAATCAGCACATCATGGCCAAGCAGATGTACACCCTCCGGGACATCCCCAAATACGAGACGATCCGCGCCCATGCGGCCCGCTATCCGGAGATCGATCCCGCCTCCAGCGCCGGCTGCGTCCTGCTGCTGCGCGTGGCCTCCGACATTCTCGCGGCCATTGAAGATTACCTGGCGTCCCACAAGTTCTCCCAGGGACGCTGGACCGTCATGATGATCCTTTACCGCAACCCCGAGCAGCCGCTCAATCCCTGCGATCTCGCCGAGCGCGCCGGCGTCACCCGCGCGACCATGACCGGCCTGCTCGATGGCCTGGAACGCGAGGAACTGCTGGCCCGCGACACCGTTCCCGCAGACCGCCGCATGCTCCAGGTGCGCCTGACGGAAAAAGGCATGCGGGCCCTCGACGCCGTCATGCCCGGCTACTTCCGCCTGATCCGCTCGCTCATGGACGGCCTCCCGGAAGAAGAAAAACAGGCCCTCATCGCCCTCCTCACCAAACTCGGTGCCACCGCCCTCTCCAAGTCCGTCGAATCCCCCTGCGGCCCCCCCACTCTATCCCCCGACACCCATACCGCCTGAGCCCCTCCCACCGTCGCTTTCGAACCACCAGGATCGACTGGCCGCCGTGAACCTGTTGCAAAACCACAGGGCACAGGGAGCGCAGAGAATCGCCACAACGGAAACTCCGTGCTCTCCGTGTCCTCCGTGGTGATACCCCGCGTTCAAACACCTTCAGGGGGCACCACTTCGCCCCACCCCATCCAACCGAGCGGCACCAGCCACCCCATCCCAAATCGCGTTCCGGCCTGCCCCCCCCACGCGCTTAGCCAGCCGCTCGCACTTCGCCCAGCGCCGCACCGTACAGCCCGGCAGCGCTACCGACCCAGAACCCAAAGCCACCGGCTGGCTGCCGCTATCCGCTGTAACTGGCTCTGCCCA
>JBEHXY010000496.1:0-2970 GCA_048498455.1 Planctomycetota bacterium
CGCCCAAGGCGCCGTTTTGGGGGACGCGGGTGGTGAAGGACATTCCGCTGGATCAGATTTATCCCTACATCGACGAGGTGGCGCTGTTCCGGGGGCAGTGGCAGTTCAAGAGCGGGAACAAGTCGCGCGATGAGTTCCGGGCGTGGACGGAGGAGACGGTTCGGCCGATCTTCAACCGGATCAAGGCGAAGGTGCAGGAACTGGGGGTGCTCAAGCCGGCGGTGGTGTATGGCTATTTCCCGGCGCAGGCGGACAAGAACGACCTGGTGATTTACGACGTGGATTCGGACGGGCGGCCGACGGCGAAGGAAAAGCTGCGATTTCATTTTCCGCGGCAGCCGGACAAGAAGCGGTGGTGCCTGTCGGACTTCTTCGCGCCGAAGGAATCGGGACGGACGGATGTGGCGGCGTTCACCTGCGTGACGATGGGGCCGGACATCAGCGTGTATGAGAACCAGTTGCGCGAGGCGGGGGATTACACGGAGTATCTGTACATGCACGGCATCGGCGTGCAGATGGCCGAGGCGCTGGCGGAATTGTGGCACAAGCGGATCCGGCAGGAGCTGGGGATCGCGGTGCACGATTCGGCGAACATCCGCGACCTGTTTGCGTGCCGGTACCAGGGGTGCAGGTATTCGTTCGGCTATCCGGCATGCCCGAACATGGAAGATGAAGTGAAGCTGTTCGAGCTTCTGAAGCCGGAGCGGATCGGGTGCGGGCTGACGGAGTCGCACTTCATCACGCCGGAGCAATCGACGTCGGCGATCGTGACTTCCCACCCGCAGGCGCGGTATTTCAACGTGGAGTAATCACGTCCGAAAATATAGTTGCTTATTCGTAAATGCGTGCCATACTTGAGCTGTTCCACGCCTTGAGGCTGGGAGCAGGAAACCGCTCACCCGGGGATTGGCCATGAAAATCGCCCCGCTTTTCGCTTTTGTCCTCGCCACGCTCGCCGCCGCTCCCGCCAGTTTCGGGGCCTTCCTCTACAGTACGGGCTTGACCATCACTTCCGTGTCGGGGTCCGCCGGGGTGACCGTCAACACGCCTTCCAGCGGGGCGTCCTTCAACAGCACCGGGGGCACGGTGATCACCCTGTCGAACGTGACACCCGGCCAGCTGCTCCTCTCGGGGGTCAGCAACACCGTCAACTCCGGCAACATCAGCGCGACGACCACCGCGACGATCGCGGAAAATTTCTTGATCAACTACATCGAGGTGTTCACCATCACCAATCCCAGCCCCGGCGGGTCCACCGGCACGTTCACCGTGACGGGCAAGTTGACCGTCGCCAATGTGCGGACGTCCGGCGGCGCCTCCGCGGGCAGCATCACCAACCTGTACAACAGCCCCTTCACCACGGCCAACACGACCATCGGCGATGCGATCTTCAACGTGAACGTGGGCACGGGGGTGACCAACGAGCTGTTCGCTCCGCCGACGATCAACAGCACCACCTTCGCGGGCAGCTTCGGGGCCATCATCAACAGCGGGCCGGTGCCGGAGCCTGCGTCGCTGGGTCTGCTGGCGGTTCCCGGGGCGGCGCTGCTGCTTGGGCGCCGCAGGATGCGGTGATCTTTCCGTTGGGTGGGCGGCGATCCTGCCGAGTATTTCCGCAAAAAGCCACAGGGCCCGGAACGCTGGTTCCGGGCCCTGTCATTTTTCGTCGCGCCAGCTTTTGCCGGCAGCGGGGAAAAAGCCGTGGCGAATTACTTCTTCGCCTTCTTGTCCTTCTTCGGCTTCTTCACTTCCTTCTTGTCGCGATTGTTGCCTTTGCCCATGACGAGCTCCTTATGTCAGCCTCGCGTCGCATCATCACACGACGATGCGGCACGCAAGACATTCCATCGGTCTTCATGGTAGCGGTTCTTGACGCAATCGCCACAAAAACTTTCGCGCGGCGCGCGTGAAAAGGATTCACGGCGCGCTGCGCGAGCGCTCGGAGGTCATCGCGCGCGCGGCGCGGTGACCCCTCACGGAAGGCGGTCGACGCGCGTTGCGGGCATGCCGTCGGCGCCGACGGCGCCTTGTGCCGCATTGCCCCCTGCGCCTCCGGCAGCGCCAGCGCCGCCGCGTCCGCGTCCACCCCGCCCGCCTCCCTGTCCGCCGCCCTGTCCGGCTCCCTGTCCGCCGAAGCCTCCGCCGGGTCCGCCCGCGCGGCCGGCCATCTGCAGCACTGGCGGCAGCGGCTCACCGCCCATCAGCATCGATGCCTGCCCGTCGGTGAGCACTTCCGCGATGATGCGCTTCGACAGCTTGCCTTCCACGTCCTCGATCGCCGCGACATCGGTGAGGTCGGGCAGTTCCGCGATGGCCTTGCCGGCGGCCGCGGTCATTTCCTTAAGCTTGGTGCGCTGATCGCCGCTGAGACCCATGACCAGGATGCGGCCTTCGAGGGAGCGGTCGAGCTTGAAGGTTTCCCAGCTGATTTTCTGTTCCGGGGTGAGCTCGGCGTCGATGCTGGCCTGGTGCTTGGCGACGAGCTTTTCATAGTCCGATATCAGGCCGCGAACCCGGTCGCCCAGGGCATCGGCGCCGCCCATGGCCTGGCCGCCGCGTCCGCCGCGGCCACCCCCGCCGCCGCCGGCGCGAGCGCCGCGCACGGCTTCCTGGGCGGTGGTGTCGAAGGTGTCGAGCTCGGCGTTCATGGCGTCGACCTTGGTCTTGATCTTGGGCTTCTGCTCGTCGGTCAGCTTGAGGTTGGCTTCCATCAGGGCGTACTGGTTGGCGTAAAGGTTATTGGCCCGCATGCCGCCGGCCCCGCCCATGCCCCCGCGGCCCATCTGGCCACCGCCCTGCCCGCCCTGTCCGCCGGCGCCCGCACCACCGCGGCCTGCGCGTCCGCCGCCGCCGCCCCCGCCTCCGCCTCCACCGGCCTGACCGAAGGCCTGTCCCGCACCCACCGCCAGCATCAGCACCGCCGCACCGCACACCAGACCCGAACGCTTCATAAATGTCTCCATTTGTTGA
>JBEHXY010000497.1:0-2954 GCA_048498455.1 Planctomycetota bacterium
AGGTTGGGGGTTTATGGGATGGCGGTGGTGGGGCAGTGAGGCGCGTCTAGATGGACGAGGGGGGGGTTGACCCCCCCTCGTCCACGCGCTGATCTTTGATCAGCGGTTAACAGCGGCTTTGTGGGTGCTGGCGAAGGGTGAGGGTGTGTTCGGGAATCGGCTGCGGCCGGACGCCTGGATTATGGGTAGGTGAGTTCGATTAGCGTCACGGCCTGGCGCGGGAGGTCGAGGGTGAGGGTGTTGTTGGTGAGGGTGGGGGCGTCGATTTGGGCGAGGGCGGCGGCTTTTTCGAGGTCGGCGCGCTGGGTGTCGGTGATTTTTTCGGGGCTGCCCATTTTTTTCCAGGCGGTGAAGCTGTTGGAGTGGGTGTCGTCGACCTGGTAGCGGGCGACTTTGGGGGTGCTGCCGGGGAGGCCGTTGAGGGTGAGGGTGATGTGGGCGGTGGGGCCGGGGATGTCGTCGTCGTGGTAGTTCCAGAGGAGGATGCAGACGCGGTGGGCGTCTTTGGTGGCGAGGGCGGAGATGTCGGGGGCGGTGCGGACGCCGTTGGTGCGGATGGCTTCGAGGCCGGGATCGGCGCTGCTGGTGGTGGTGAGGCGTTGGGCGTCGGGGGCGATCATTTTGCCGAGCATGCGGAAGGTGTTGACGACGGGGAGTTCGACGCCGTTGGTGGCGAGGGCGCGGAAGCCGGCGAAGAGGGGCCGGTCTTCGAACTGGAAGGCCCAGGTGACGGCACCCTGGATGTTGACGCCGTGCTTGTCGGCGAGTTGGAAGGTTCGGGCGATTTGCTCGGCGGTGTAGGAGGCGAAGAGGGTGCCGTTGCGGTAGCCATTTTGCGGATAGGCGGGGCCGGCGCAGGCGGCGCAGCCGTCGGGATCGGACTCGCCGATGATGATGGGGAGGGATTTGAACTGGGGGTAGGAGGCGACGATCTGGAAGCCGGCGTCGATGTTGCGGAGTTGGTTGGAGACGCCCATGCGGACGTGGTTGTCGACGTAGGTGGGGGAGCCTTTGGCGTGGAAGGTGACGATGTCGAGGGGGACTTTTTCGGCGGCGACGTGGTCGAGGAAGCCCTTGAGGAAGGCGGTGGCGGAACCGCCGGGGCCGGTGGATTCGGGGCCGCCGATTTTCAGGTTGGGGTCGACGGATTTGAGGGCGTTGGCGGTGGCGTCGTAGAGTTTGCAGTAGTCGGGGAGTTTGCCTTTGAAGTAGCCGATGTTGGGTTCGTTCCAGACTTCCCAGGGCCAGGATTCGACTTCGGTTTTGCCGTACTTTTCGATGGAGTGGGCGGCCCAGGCCTTGATGAGGCCGGACCATTTGTCGAGGTCGTTGGGCGGGTAGGCCCAGCCGAGATAAATGTCGTTGTAGTTGTCGCCGGGCTTCCAGTGGTGTTCGTAAGGTTCGGGCTTGGGGGAGAGGGCCTTGGGTGTGAAGCCGATCTGGACGAGGGGTTTGGAGCCGACGGCGCGGTAGGTGTCGAAGATTTTGTCGATGATGTCAAAGTTGTAGATAGGTTTACCGGAGGCATCTTCGGTATAGGCGTTGGTGGAGCCCCACTTGAGGTGCGGGGTGCCGTCGCCGGTGACGAGGAGGGAGTGGGTGCGGAAGTAGGCGGGACCGGGGCCGGCGTGGGAGAATTGTTCGATGAGTTTTTTGCCGTTGGGGGTGTAGGTGTAGTTGGGTTCGTCGTAGCCGCAGTATTTCCAGATGGGGGTGAGGGGGGCGATGGGTTTGGAAGCGTCGATGGCGATGGCGACATCGATGGGGGCGGGGGTGAGGGTCAGGGGGGCGGCGGGCGCGGCGGCGCGAACAGCGGCGGTGAGGAGCAGCGTGGCGAGGGATGCGGCGAGGGGCATGCGGGTGGGCATGGGCGCTCCTTTTTTAACAGGGAGTGAGGAGATGTGCGGCAGGAGTGTAACGGCCGAGGCGGGGGCCGTCATGCGTGCGAAAAAGGGGGCGGCGGCGCGTGCCGCGGGGCGTTGCGGTGGCGGGCGTGGGTGTGGTAAGATTTGCATCCCGTGATCGGGCGTTTAGCTCAGTTGGTTAGAGCGTACGGATCACACCCGTAAGGTCGGGGGTTCGAGCCCCTCAACGCCCAATTGGTTGTGAGATCATGAAGAAAGCTCCCGAAAGGGGGCTTTTTTTATTTTTGCGGGACGGGGCTTGTGGCGGGTGGAGGGAAAGCGGGGGCGGTCGCTGATTCGGGTTTCTCCACTTTCACCTGGCCGGTTTCCCTTGAGCGCGCGGAGGATGCGAGCTCAGCGGGGTGGAACGGTCTTCGCTCAACTGTGAGGCGCGAGTGCGGAGGCATTTTGCGGTGTCAGCGTGTCGACGCATGCATACATAAGGGAAAACGCGGATGGCAAAGCGATATCGAATCGGCGTGGTGGGATTCGGGCGGATGGGGCGCGGGTTCACGGCGGCCCTGATGGCCAACCCGGTATGGGAGGTGGCGGCGGTGTGCGACACGGATCCTGCGGCGCGGGCGGCTGCGCGAACACTGCTGCCGCAGGCGCGGGTCACCCCGGACGCGGCATCCTTATTTAAGGACAAGTCGATTCCGGTGGTGGGGCTGTTCACGCTCGCGGATCATCGGGCGGGGCTTTTGAAAAAGGCGCTGGCTGCGGGGAAGCACATCCTGGCGGAAAAACCGCTGGCGGTGACGGTGGAGGAGGAATGGGACCTGGTGCGGGCGATTGAGCGGAGCGATCGGCTGGTTGCGGTGAATTTGTTCAACCGCAATGCGTGGTACCACAAGGAGATTCAACAGCACATTGGAGAGGGGGAGATCGGGGAGCTGGCGATCATTCGCGTCTGTCACATGACGCCGGGGCACATGGCGGGGGAAGGGCACAAACCCGAGGGGCCGCCGTTCCATGACTGCGGGATGCATTATGTGGATGTGGCGCGGTGGTATGCGCGGTCGGAATATGCGACGTGGCATGCGCAGGGAG
>JBEHXY010000498.1:0-2948 GCA_048498455.1 Planctomycetota bacterium
GGGCGGGCTGGCAGTGGATCGACGGTTGATCGCGTTGCAGGAGCGGGTGCTGGCAGGGCAGTGCCGGATCTGGACGATCGTGGTGCGTGCGGGGGAAGAGGCGATGGGGGTGGCGTGCGTGGCGCGGTTTGACCTGGACGCGATGCGCGTGGCGCGGTGGATGGAGGGAGCGGTGGGCGGGGTGCGAAGGGTATGGCCGGGGTTCTTGAGAAACCGGGTGGTGTTTGTGGGGCTGCCGTTGCCGTGCGGGTCGAGCCAGTTGCGGGTGCGCGCGGGGGTGGATGCGACAGCGGTGGTGCAGGCGCTGGAGCAGCGGGTGCAGCAACTGGCGCGCGATGAGCGTGCGGGGTACGTGGTGTGGAAGGAGTTTGATGCGGAGGCGGAGGCGGCGGTCGAGAAGCTTGCGGGGCTGGGTTATGTGCGCGGGACGTTGCCGGCGATGCATCGGATGGAGGTGCGGTATCGGGATTTCGGAGAGTACCTTGGGGCGGTGAAGAGCCGGTATCGGAACCAGATCACACGGTCGCAGAAAAAGTTCAAGGCGGCGGGGCTGCGGGTGGTGCACGTGACGGATGGCGGGGAAATTGCGCGGCGGATGACGGGCGCGGTGCATGGGCTTTACGCGGCGGTTTATGAAAAAAGCCACACGAAGCTGGAGTTGCTGCCGGTGGCGTTTTTCCGGGAGGTGGCGGAGGCGTTGCCGGGGCAGGTCTCGATGACGTTTGTGGAGGATGGGGCGGGGAAGGTGGCGGGGTGGACGCTGGGGATCCGCAGCGGGGAGGTGCATTACAACGTGTATTCGGGGGTGGACTACGCGGTGAACGAGTCGGGCCACGTGTACTTCAACCTGTTTTATCACGACCTGGATTATGCGTTTCGGAGCGGGGCCCGGGTGGTGCACCTGGGGGAGACTTCGGATGGGTTCAAGAGCCGGCTGGGAACCGAGCCGGTGGGTCTGCATTGCTACGTGCGGCCGCGGAACGTGGTGGTGCGGATGGTGGTGCGGCGCTTTGCGGGGCGGATATTTCCGGAGCAGCGGCTGGAACGGCATGAGGTATTTAAGTGAGAGGGGAGGAGGGAGGCGTGGCTAGACGTCGGTGTGGCGGGTGGATTGGTTGAGTCGGGCATCGCGGGCGCCACGGTATTGGCCGAGGGCGGAATACCAGGCCAAGGCGGGGACCCTGGCGGCGAGAGCGAGTTTTTTCTTCAGCGATTTTTCGTGGCGCAGGGCGTAGGCGACGTCCTTGAGGATGCCGTGGAAGAGGGCGCGGGGGATGTAGCGGCGCGCGGGCAGGGTCTGGACGCCGAAGAGGCGGTAGAGCGTCTGGTGGCACATGTAGGTGCGCTTGTATTCGTAGTGGATGGGGCGGTCGTGGGAATGGATGACGGCGGCGGAGGGCTGGTAGGCGATTTTCCATCCGGCCTCGAGGGCGCGTTTTGACCATTCGATGTCTTCACCGAAAGCGTTCTGGTGGAAGGGAATCTGCTGCCAGGCGGAGCGGCGGACGGCGGAGGTGACGTTGTCGAAGACGCAGAAGAGGTATTTTTCGATGGGGCGGAGTTTTTCGTAAGCGGCGCGATTGGTGATGTGTGAAACGCGCGGGGTGGGGGCGCCGGCGACCCAGTTGTGGATGTTGCGGGTGACGATGGCATCGGCTTCGGGACGGGGAATCTGGCGGGCGAAGGCGCCGGCGACCTGCGGGTCGTCGAAGGCGGCGACGAGATTCTGGATGAGGAGGTCGTCCGCGGGAAGGGCGTCCTGGGTGAGGAGGAGGACGATGTCGCCGGTGGAACGCTCGATGCCGTGGTTGCGGGTCAGGCCGTGATCAAATTCTTTTTTGTCGATCTGGAGGAGGGTGGCGTTGTGGGCGCGGGCGGTGTCGAGGGTGTTGTCGGTGGAACCGGAGTCGATGATGAGCAGTTCGACGGGCAGGGGGTAACGCTGGGAGCGGAGGCGTGTGAGGACTTCGGCGAAGAGGGGGCCGCCGTTGAGCGTGGGGATGAGGATGGAGACGGAGGGTGTCACGTGGGCTGTTCACCACGGAGGCACGGAGACAGAGAGGGCGTGGGGTTTGTTTGGCAACTGGTGGTTGGTATCTGGTGATTCGTCATGGGAGTTCGTGCTTTGGTTGTCAGTGGTGTTCGTTTCTGGAGAAAGGGTTCATGAGCCGGGAAAGGAGGCGGGTGAGGCGGAGGGTTTTAGAGAGCTTTTGCCGGGTGGTGCGCAGGGAGTGGCGGAGGTTTTGGGCGTCGATGGCGGCGGCGGCGAGGTCGTCGGCGGTGTGGCCGGCGAGGAGGTGGGGGCTGGAGGAGAGGGGGCGGAGGGGCTGGTGGGTGTTGCGTCGCCAGGTGTTGGCGGCGGCGTGTTGGGAGGCGAGGGTTTTGAGCAGGGTTTGGTGGGAACGCAGAAGCTCGAGGCGGTGGCCGAGGGCGGCGAAGAGGGCGCGGGTTTCGGCGGGTTTGGCATTGGCGGAGGCGAGGAAGGCGGTGAAGGCGGGGGGAATGCTTGTGCCGATGGCGAGGATGCCGAGGCCTGACGTGTGGGGGAATTCGAAGTGGGGGTGGTTGGCGCAGAGTTCATCCCACAGGCGATGCACGCCAAAGGGCTCGGCATGAATGGCGGTGTCGTGGAAGAGGACGACTGCGGCGTCGGAGAGCTTGGGGCGCCAGGCGTAAAAATCGTGGCGAACGGAGGCGTAATCGTGGAGGCCATCGAGGTGGAGGAGGTCGATGGAGTTGTCGGGGAAGCGGGAAAGGGCCCCGTCGAAGGTGGATTGCAGGAGGGAGGAGAAGGGTTCGTAGCGGGCATGGTGGGTGCGGAGATTTTCGAGGACGCACGGGGCGTAGGGACCGGACTGCGGGTCGCCGCGCCAGGTGTCGACGGCGGTGGCGCGGCAATCAAGGTGGAGGGCTTCGATGGCCTGGAGGAAGGCGCAGTAAGAGTCGCC
>JBEHXY010000499.1:0-2945 GCA_048498455.1 Planctomycetota bacterium
TGCGGGTTGCCCAGCGTCCAGATGTTGTCGCCCTTGGGACCCACGTTGGGGGTGATCTGCCAGGCGACGGCGCCGTCGGCCGAGAGCACGTAGCTGCCATGCGAGCCATGGTTGGTGGAATTGCGGCTGGGGCTGGCGTTGGGCGAATCGGGATCGAAGAGGGGGTTGCGGTCGGCGAGAACCAGGGTGCTGGCCGAGCCATTCCAAGAGGGCCGGGCGGGGCCATACAGGTTCACATAGGAATAGCCGCGGAAACCATCGGGGACATCGGTGGGGTTGGCGGGCATGGCGACCGCGGGGGTCCCGCGGCCGGGACAGGCGAAGTGGTCGGCGGTGATGTAAGCGCCGGCGACGAGGGGCAGCAGGTTGGCGGCGTTGGAATGGTCGTCCGCGGCTTTGCCCAGGCCCAGCCAGTTGCGATTGGCGGGCATGGCGAGGGCGGGCAGCTCGCCGGTGTTGGCGGCGGCGTAGGTGGCAAAGGCGTTGCTCATGAGGGAGAGATTGTTGGCGCAGGCGACGCGGCGCGCGGACTGCCGCGCCTGGGCGATGCCGGGGATAAGGACCGCGACCAGGATGGCCGCGGCGGTGGCCATGGCGGCGGCTTCCTTGAGGTAGCGCCAGCGGCGCGGGCTGATGGTGCGTGCAGCGGGCGCGGCCTGTGCGGCGCGGCTGGAGATCCGCATGCGGTCGATCTGGATGGCCGCCAGAGCGCGGGCCGCAAGATCGGGCGAGGAGGCGGGGACGGGGGCCTGCTTGAGGGTGTGCAGCCAGGCCTTCACGCGGGCTTCGCGCGCGGGATCGCTGGCGGGGGTACCTTCGAGCACCGCTTCGAGGGCGGCGGCATCCTGCGGCGAGAGCGTCACGGGCGGCGTGTCGGCTGAATCGGCGATGGGTTCATCGGGCATGGGCGCACCTGTGCGGAATCGAACGGGAGATCGGGTCAAGGCGTCTCTTCATGAGCGCGCAACTTGTAAGCTTTGGCGAACGAGGCGACCGCGGCATGCAGACGGCTTTTGACGGTGCCCAGGGGGATGTGCAGCATTTCGGCGATGTCTTTGTAGGGAAACTCGTGGAAGTAGGCCAGCACGAGGACTTCCCTGTAAGCGGCCGGCAACTCGGCGAGGACTGCGGAGACGCGTGCCAGGTCCTCGGCGCGGCCGAGCTCCGTCGGCGGCGTGGGGGTGTCGGAAGCCATGAGGTCGAGGAACGTGGCGCCCTCGTCGCCGCTGCCCCCGTGGGCGGGCGAGTTGTCGAGGGAGTGGATAGTGCGGCGGCCATGGGCGCGGAGGTAGTCGCGGGCCTTGTTGGCGGCGATGGTGAAAAGCCAGGGGCGAAACCGGCGTTGGGGATCAAAGCTGGCGGCATTGCGGTGAACCTGAATGAAGGTTTCCTGGAACAAATCTTCGGCGGCGGCCTGGTCGGCGACAAACCGGTAAAGAAATGCAAACAGCTCGTGCTCATACCGACGGATCAAATCGGCGAGGGACTCATCGTCCCCGGTCTTGTAGCGGGCCAGAAGTTGTTCGTCGGTCAGCACGCGGGCCGGGTCCCTCTCATACGACGGCGGCGAGGCCGGGTTCGGCGGAAAAGTCACAAAGTGAAGGAAAACCGTCTCCGTGGACACAGGAGAACGGGGTAAGGTACGAGCGCGGCCGCGGCGGGACAAGCGTGAAGCCGCAGAACCGCGGTTGAGCCGTGGTAATCGCGGGAAAATGCCTCAGGCAGGCCGATAATCCGCCACCGAGCCCATCACCCCCATCAACTCTTCAAGCAACCCCCCCACCGCCGCCAGGGACGCCCCGTCGCGGAGCTGCGTTTCCGCGGCGGCGGCCTTTTCCGTGATGGCCGGGAAGCCGAAGGAGCGCCCGGAGCCTTTGAGCTGGTGCAGCTCGTGCCGGACGCCGGGGGTATCGTTGGCGGCGAGGTGGGTGCGGAGCTTCTGCACGTGGATGCCGAGTGCCGTGCCATAGGTCTGCAGCAAATGGGCCATGGTCGGATCGTCGGCGAAGGTGCTGCGCAGGGGCGGGGGCATGGGAGGATTATATACCGAGGTGCTGGCGGATGGCGGCGTGCCATCCGGAGGCCCGCTGGGGCGTGATCTGCCGCGCCTGCAGGAACCCGCCGTAGGAAAGATAGATGCAGCCCATCCCGGTGGGATCGGCGCGGCAGGGCTCGCAGGTGGCGTGGGACAGGAAGTAGATGTGGCGGGCGAGAATGGTCCAGGCGTTGGCGGAGGTGCTGTCTTCGGCAGCGAGGAGGGGGATGGGGGTGGCATCGTCGGGCAGCGGGTCTGCGGCGTTGAGGGCGCCATCGATCTTGAGGCGGAGGTTCTCCTGGGCGGCGGCGGAGGCGAGGATGCGTCGCCATTGCCGCGCCGGCAGGCCGCGGCGTTCGAGCAGCTTGTGGGCGAGATCAAAGTCGCGGCAGGTGGCTTGGGAGAGATAGAGGGCGAGGTCCTCGGCGGCGGTGTCCTCCAGGGGCAGCGCGTCATCGGCGCCGATGAGGACTTCGAGCTGGTGCTGGGTGCGTGCGGAGACCGGCGCGGGATCGGCATCGGGGACGGTGAACTTGTGGTCGCAGTTGGGACAGTTGGCGGTGCGGCCGGCCCATTCCGGGCGCGTCTTGAGAATCCTGCCGCAGTTGGTGCAGGGGAAACGCTGGAGCGTGTCGGACATCGCGGTCCTCGGGAAGCGAGCGCGGAGAAGCGTGGGCCTGCATGGCGGTGCTCGGCTGTTGAATATTGTATCAGACGTTTAGGGCCGCGAGTTTACGAATATCGTGGAGGGGGAAGTGCAGGGCGGCGAGGTGGCGGAAAATATCGGGCGTGAAGATGCCCCGGGAGAGGACCGTGACCTCGGCGCGATCGGTGTCGCGGCTGATTTCCCAGGCGCGGGTGGAAGCGGGGAAGTCGATGGGCTGGATGCGCGGCGAGCGCGTGGGTGCTG
>JBEHXY010000500.1:0-2935 GCA_048498455.1 Planctomycetota bacterium
GTCAGGGGGATGGTGAAGGCGGGGTCGGGCTCGACGCCCCAGGTCTTGGAATCCTTTTTCCGCATGATGTTGCGGCCGGAAGGGAGGTAGTAATAGGCGGTGGTGAGCTTGAGGGCGGAGTTGCCGTTGTCGAGGGCGATGAGGGACTGGACGGAGCCCTTGCCGAAGGAGCGGGTGCCGATGAGGATGGCGCGCTGGTGGTCTTTGAGGGCGCCGGCGACGATTTCGGAGGCGGAGGCGGAGTATTCGTTGACGAGGACGACGAGCGGGACGCGCGGGTAGGTGTGGGCGGGGGTGGCTTCGGCGATGAAGTCGCGCTTGGCGGAATCGGGGCGACCGGTGGAGACGATGACGCCGTTGTCGAGGAAGCGATCGGAGACATCAATACCGGCTTGCAGGAGTCCGCCGGGGTTGAAGCGGAGGTCGAGGATGATGCCACGGAGGCCGCCGTTCTGGAAGAGGGGGAGGAGGGCCTTGTCGAGTTCCTCGGCGGTGTTTTCCATGAAGTTGGTGATGCGGACGTAGGCGATGCGGTGGTCGGCGTCGATGAGGTAATCCCAGTCGGCGGTGCCGGTGCCGATGCGATGGACGCCGCGGACAGAGTGGATCTGGATGACGGAGCGGGTGACGGAGACGTCGGTAGGGGAATCGTCGCCTTCGTGCTGGATGGTGAGGCCGATCTGGGTGCCGGCGGCGGGGGCGAGTTTGAGCTGGAGGTCTTTGAGGGCCATGCCGTCGACGGATTCGCCGTTGACCTTGAGGATGCGGTCACCGGCGTAGATGCCGGCCTTGAGAGCGGGGGAATCTTCGAAGGGGGAGACGACGATGATGGCGTTGGTGACGGGGTCCTGGGAGAGGGTGACGCCGATGCCGGGGAACTGGCCATAGACGGCGCGGTCGAAGTCGCCGAGCTGTTCCTTGGGGAAGTAGGTGGAGTAGGGATCGAGGGAGGACATCATGCCGTCGATGGCGCCCTGGAGGAGCTTGGCGTCGTCGACGTTTTCGACATAGTTGTGGAGGATCTGGGAGCGGAGATCGACGAGGGTGTCGAAGAACTGGTAGGGGTCTTTTTGTTCGGCGGCGGGGGTGGAGTGGCTGGGCGTGGGACTGTAGCGGCCCATCGCGATGCCGAGGGCGAGGCAGGCGGTGGCGAGGGAAGCGGTGCGGAGGAGGCGGGAGATTTTACGGCGCGACATCAGGGGGCTCCGAGGGTGCGGGAAGCTGCATCATAACAAAGGGGAGCTGCGGGAATAAGCGGCATCCCCTCTTAAGATGCCGCCGGCTGGGGGATGGTTCCCGGGCGGGGCCGGGAGCGGCGGCGGGCACGGAGGTGGGCGGCGGTTCTGGCGGCGGCGGCGAGGGAGAGGAGGGAGAGGCCGGCAGTGCAGACGCCGGGCCAGCCGGCGAGTCGCCAGCCGGTGGCGCCGGCGAAGCTGCCGAGGGCGCCGCCGGAGAAGTAGGCGATCATGTAGACGGTGTTCATGCGTCCCTGGGCGGCGGGGGCAAGGGCGAAGATGCGGGTCTGGTTGGTGACCTGGGCGGCCTGGACGCCGGCGTCGAGGATGATCATGCCGAGGACGAGGGCGGCGAGGTGGATGCTGCCGGGCCAGAGGAGGAGGTAGGCGGCGAGGGCGGTGGCGATGGCGCAGCCGACGACGAAGCGGGGGCCGCGTTTGTCGGCGAGGCGTCCGGCGACGGGGGCGATGAGGGCGCCGGTGGCGCCGATGAGGCCGAAGAGGCCGGCGGCGCGGGGGCCCATGTGGTAGGGGCTGCCGGCGAGGAGGAAGGCGAGGGTGGTCCAGAAGGCGGAGAAGGCGCCGAAGACCATGCCGCCGACGAAGGCGGCTTCGCGAAGCTCCGGGTGTGTGCGGAGAAGGGTCCAGAGGCTGGCCATGAGGTCGCGGTAGCGGAGGCGTTCGGGCGGGCGGGAGAGGGGGAGGGTTTTCCAGAGGGTGAGGCCGGTGAGGAGGCTGATGGCGGCGGCGGCCCAGAAGGCGGATCGCCAGCCGAAGCGATCGCCGATGAAGCCGCTGGCGGTGCGGGCGAGGAGGATGCCGAGCAGGAGGCCGGTGTAGAGGGCGCCGATGACCTTGCCGCGTTTTTCGGGGGCGGCGATGGCGGCGGCGAGGGGGATGAGGATTTGCGGGACGACGGTGGTGAGGCCGACGAGGAAGCTGGCGGCGGCGAGGAGGGGCAGGGTGGGGGCGAGGGCGGTGAGGATGAGGGAGGCGGTGACGGCGGCCATGAGCAGGACGATGAGGCGGCGGCGTTCGAAGAGGTCGGCGAGGGGGATGAAGGCGAGCATGCCGGCGGCGTAACCGAGCTGGGTGGCGGTGGCGACGAGGCCCATGCGGCCTTCATCAACGCCGAAGCTGTGGCCGATCTCGGCGAGGAGGGGCTGGTTGTAATAGAGGTTGGCGACGGCGAGGCCGCAGGCGGCAGCCATGATGAGGATGAGGCGCGGGTTGAGGGTGTCCACGGGGGGTCCGTCAGAGACGCGGGGGCATTGACGAGGCATGCATCATAGGCGCGGGTGCGGGGCTTGGGAGGGGAAGTGGCGGGGAGAGGGGGATTGATGTAAGTCGTGTTTTTGGAGGGCGTTTTTTGCTGTTTTGGGGAGTTGGGTGCCGTTTTTGAGAGGATATTGGGGGGTGGGTTTGTTTTTTGGGGTGAAAATGGGGGTGAGTCGGCGGATCAGAGGGGGTAAGCGCGGGTCTGTTGGGGGTATGTTTCGGGTTTTGCGCGCGGTGCGGTTTCGGGAGGGGCGTTTTTGGGGGTGAAAATGGGGGTGGTGCGGAGAGGGCGGGGGTAAGGGGGAAAGGGGGTTATGAAACGGGGGAATGGGTGCAGGACAGGGGGGAGACGGGTCAGGAAAGGGGGCTGACGCCGGCTTTGCCAACCCGCTGGACGGCAAATTCATCCGCTGGGGCACGAC
>JBEHXY010000501.1:0-2931 GCA_048498455.1 Planctomycetota bacterium
GTGGATCAGCAGCATCACAACTCGCCGCGCGAACCGGGATCGACCCCGCCTTCGTCGAACAGCACGTCCAACCATGCCCCCGGGGGCATTTTTGGGGAGTTGCTTCTGAACGTGTACCAGCATCTGCCGGTGGTGGTGGTGCAACTGACGATCGACGGGGTGGTCTTGAACATGAACCCGGAGGCGGTGCGGGTGCTGGGGTATGCCGAGAGCGAGTTGGCGGGGAAGAATTTCTGGGCGGTGATGTTTCCGGGGCGGCTGTTTGCGCAGGTTCCGCGGTTCATGTCGGCGGCGGATCCGCTGCAGCAATTTGCGCGGGACGTGCCGATGACGATTCGCACGAAGGAGGGGCGGGACCGGGTGCTGGCGTGGACAAGGCACGTGCAGAATGGGGTGGGGGTGGGATCGATCAAGACGCTGTTGTGCATGGGGGTGGATTTGACGGATCGGCTGCTGGCGGCGGATGTGGCGGCGACGCTTCCGGGCGCCGGGCAGCGCGAGCCGGAACCGACGGTGATGGGCGTGGGCAACGGGGGCACGGTGGATTCGGAGACGGTGACACCGATCGCGATCACACCGCCGGCGACAGGCAGTCCGGCGGTGGCGATCGCGCAGGTGCACGAATTTCTGACGGAAGTGACGCTGCGGGTGGAGGCGATGCAGGCGGCGTACGCGCGGGGGGAGATGGAGCAGCTGGCGGGGATAGCGGAGGTGCTGGGGCAGGGGGCGTACGCGTGCGGGCTGCTGGGATTTTCAGCGCGGGCGGAGCGGCTGCACGTGGCGGCGTCGGGCCGGGCGCTGGGGGAAGTGACGGACCTGGTGAAGGAAATTGCGGCGCTGGTGCAGCATGGCGGAGCGGCGGGAACAGCGGGATCCGGCGAAATGATCGGGTGACCTGCCGACTGCGGGCTATTTGGCCAGGCGGCGGTGCACGGCGTATTTCCAGAGCTTGTCCTTGAGCATCTGGCAGGCGCGGAAGACGCGGGACTTGACGGTGCCTTCCTGGACATTGAGGACGGCGGCGGCCTCGCGGTAGGGCAGCTCTGCGATGACGACCATGACGAAGGCTTCGCGGTAGAGATCGGGAAGCTGGAGCATGGCGTCGCGGATGTCGTCGTCGACCATGACATCGAGAATGGACATGAAGCGGTGGGGATCGATGGGGAGATCGGTGCGTTCGCCGGGGGCGAAGACATCGGCGGGGAGCTGCTCGTGGTTGCCGCCGCGGGCGAGGTTGTGGCGGGAGGCGTCGATGTAGACGGAGCGGAGGATGGTGAGGAGCCAGGCTTTGCAGTTGGTGCCGAGGCGGTAATTGTCGATGGAACGGAAGGCGCGCAGGTAGGTTTCCTGGACGAGGTCTTCGGCCCGCGCTTCATCGCCGACCATCCGCCGGGCCACGGAGTAAACGAGGTCCATGAGCGGCAGAGCTTCGGATTCGAGGAGCGTACGCTTTTGGTCCGGAGGCAAGTCCGGTGAGTCGGGAAGGGGCAGCGCTGTATCAAATGGCTCGGCGGTCATGCGGCATCCGACGAGGTGACAGGGAACCTAAGAAGACGCGTCCTTGGATCGCTGTTCACGCACTTGAAGGACGATAGACTACCCAAATTCACAAGCAAGCTACACCGTGCAGTTGAAATTTTTACAAAATCGTTGTCCCGGTAGAATTGGGGAGGTCTGGGCAAGGAGTGGCCGCATGGGGCGCAAGATGGTGGCGAGGGCGGTGGGGATGGCGGTGATGGCGTGGTGCGCGGCGCGGGCCAGCGGCGCGGATATTGTGGCGGGGCCGATGGTGGGGCACGTGACAGACAAGAGCGCGCGGGTGTGGCTGCAGTTGTCGGTGGCGAAAAACGTGACGGTGTCGGCGTTTGATGCGGACGGCGGGCGGATGGCGGTGTCGCAGGTGGGGGTGGATGTGGAGGGGCCGACGCCGTTCATCGCGGATGTGCCGGTGAACAACCTGGAAGCGAACAAGACGTATCGGATGGAGATCAAGCTGGACGGGAAGGTGGTGGACACGGCGGGGCCGGTGATGGTGCGGACGATGCCGGTGCCGGGGGAGGAGGCGGCGTTTTCGGTGGCGCTTGGATCGGGGATGGATCCGAAGGGGGCTGGGTCGATGCCGATTTTCAAGCAGGTGAAGGGGGCGGGACCGCGGGCGTTTTTTTTCCTGGGGAACAGCGGGGCGTTGCCGGGGAAGCTGGAGGAATTTCCGCAGGCGCGGCGGGCGGCGTTCCGGTTCATCAGCGATTCTCATTCGCGGATTCGGCGCGAGCCGGACCTGCAGGATCTGTTTCGGACGACGGCGACGTATGGCGTGTGGGACGGGCGGGACTTCGGGACGGCGGATGCGGACAAGGGGTTTGTGTTTGCCAAGGAATCGCTGGCGGCGTTTCAGCGGTTTTATCCGAATCCGGATTGGGGAACGCCGGAGACGCCAGGCTGTTATTTTTCGATGACGATCGGGGATGCGGATTTTTTCTGCCTGGACGATCGGACGTACCGGGACGCGGCGGGGCGCACGCTGTTTGGGGCGGGGCAGATGCAGTGGCTGAAGGAGAAGCTGCAGGGGAGCAAGGCGAATTTCAAGATCATTGCGAGCGGCGGGCCGCTGCTGACGCAGGAGAGCGGGGAGACGGCGTGGCCGGCGTTTGGGAAGGAACAGACGGAGTTTCTGGAGTGGGTTTTCGCGAACAAGGTGACGGGGGTGGTGTTTGTTTCGGGCGGACGGCGCGTGGGGGAACTGACGGGGCGGCGGCCGACCGGGCCGGGGGAATATCCGCTGCTGGAGCTGTCGTGCGGGCCGCTGACGGCGACGGCGGGGGATGAGGGGGCGGTGCAGGCCAATGCGCAGCGTGCGGGGGATGCGGTGGTGGGGAGCAATTTCGGGGTGCTGGAATTCGGGGCGCAGGGGCAGCACCGGTTCCTGACGAT
>JBEHXY010000502.1:0-2929 GCA_048498455.1 Planctomycetota bacterium
TGGGCGCGCAGCAAGGGATGCGAGAGCGCGGTGATGTCGCAGTCCGTATGGCGCGTCAATCGCGTGTGCTCGGCGAAGATCTCCGCCGGAGATTCATGGCCGAACGCCTTCGCCCAGCCCATGGCGTGGGCGAATTTCTGAAGAATTTCCGTGTCCGGAAGCGCTTCGCCCGGCGCATCGACGGCCTTCTCGAGAAGCGCGATGCGGCGATCGGCGTTGGTCATCGTGCCGGTTTTTTCCAGCCATCCCGCCGCGGGCAGCAGGATGTCGGCGTGCTGCGTCGTCTCCGTTGGATAAATATCCTGCACGATCACCAGCTCCGCCTTCTGCAGGGCCGCCTCCGCGGCGCGGGCGTTGGGCAGCGAGGCGACCGGGTTGGTGGCGATGATCCAGACCGCCTTCACCTTCCCGGCGCCGATCGCGTCGAAGAGTTCCACCGCCGTCAGCCCGGGCTTTTCGGGCAGCGAATCGACGTTCCAGAAGCGGGCGACTTCCGCGCGGTGCGCAGGATCGGCGAGGTTGCGGTGCGCAGGGAGAAGGTTCGACATGCCGCCGACCTCCCGGCCGCCCATGGCGTTTGGCTGCCCCGTGAGCGAGAAGGGACCGCAGCCGGGCTTGCCGATTTTTCCGGTGATCAGCGAGAGGTTGATCAGGGCGATGTTCTTGTCGGTGCCTGTCGCCGACTGGTTCAGCCCCATCGTCCACATCGAAAGGAATCGCTGGCTGCCGCCGAGGAGATCGGCCGCGCGGGCGATGTCCGATTCATCCAGGCCGCAGGTGTCCGCAGCCCGCGAAGGCGTCCAGTGGTCGGCCGCTTCGGCGAAGCGTTCGAACCCGTCGGTGTGGTCGGCGATGAAGCGCGGATCGATCTGCCGGGTGTGGATCAGCCGCCGTGCGAATGCCAGGAACAGCGCCACATCCGTCCCCGGAAGGAGCTGAAGGTGCAGGTCCGCCGCGTGCGCGGTCGCGGTTTTGCGCGGATCGATCACGAGGATCTGTGTCTCGGGCGCGGCTGCTTTTCGCGCTTCGATGCGGCGAAACAGGATCGGGTGGGCCCACGCGGGGTTGGCCCCGGCGATCAAAAAGGTGTCGGCAGCGTCGATGTCTTCATAGCAGGTGGGCACCGAATCGGCGCCGAGCGTGGCCTTGTACCCCGCCACCGCCGACGACATGCACAGCCGGGAATTCGTGTCGATGTTGTTTGTCTTGAGAAAACCCTTGGCGATCTTGTTGGCGAGGTAGTACTCCTCGGTGAGGCACTGGCCGGAGATGTAGAAGGCGACGGCGTCCGGGCCGTGCTGGGCGATGATGCGCTGAAAGTCGCCGGCGATGCGCGCGATGGCGGCGTCCCACGTGGTGCGTTCCCGCGGGCCTGATTTTCCCGGGCGCATCGTGGGATGGTGCAGGCGCGTGGCCGTGGAGCGCACCGTGTGCAGCAGCGAGCGTCCCTTGGAGCAAAGCTGCCCGCGGTTGGCGGGGTGCGATGCGTCGCCGCGCAGCGACAGGTTGCCCGCGGAGTCTTTCAGAATTTCGATGCCGCAGCCGACGCCGCAGTAGGAACAGGTGGATTTGAAAACGGTGGACATGTGCGGCACGATGATGGGAGCGGAAACAGCAGGACACGACGGCAACCAGTGCCACGAAGGCGGGCGCCGCTAGGCGAGGTCTTCCAGGCGCAGGAAAACCTGGTTGTCGCGGATGTCCAGCGGGTAGGTTTTCAGCGGGCAGGCGCCTTCCTGGTCGCACGCGCCCGAGTGCAGATCAAATCTGAACGCGTGCAGCGGGCACACCACCGATTCGCCTGCGAGCATCCCGTCGGCAAGCGGGCCGCCCTTGTGCGGGCAGGCATTGTCGGTGGCGAAGATCACGCCCTTGCGGGTGCGGAACAGCGCCAACGTCTTCCCCGCGACGTCGAACGCCCGCCCCAGGCCGACGGGCAGGTCTTCCACGAAGCACACGGCCACGGCGCCTTCCAAGGGAGTCCGGCGATTTTCAATGATGACTTGCATGAGGAGGTCCTTTCGGCAGGGGATCAAACCAGAACGGGGAGGGCGACCTGGCGCGGGGCGGCAAACTGGCCCGGGTACTGGCCGGCGCCGTTGTTCGCCTGCCGGTCTTCGACCCAGGGATCGACCACGGCATCCAGGTACTGGCGGCAGCGTTCATCGAGGGCCGCGCACAGCCCCTCGCTGTCGTCGATCAGCAGCGCCCGGATCTTCTCGATGCCCACGCGCGGAACGAAGTCATAGGTGCGCTCCAGGTACTTCGCGTTTTCCTGGTAGTACTGCATGAACCGGGCGGTGATCTGGATCGCTTGCTCCTGCGATTTCACGCGGGTCAGCACATCCCCCTTGCGCACCGACACGCCGCACGCGCCGCCCAGGTATATTTCCCACTCGCCGCCCTCGGTGGCGATGATGCCCACATCCTTCGTCGTGGCTTCGGCGCAGTTCCGCGGACATCCGCTCACGGCCATCTTCACTTTCGCCGGCGTCTCGATGCCCTGGAATTTCTTCTCGATCGCGATGCCCAGCGCCGTCGAATCGTTCGTGCCAAAGCGGCACCAGTCGCTGCCCACGCAGGTCTTGCACGTGCGGAACGCCTTCGTGTACGCATAGCCGCAGGTCATCCCCAGGTCCGACCACACCGCCGGCAGGTCCTCCTTCTTGATCCCCAGCAGATCGATCCGCTGCCCGCCGGTGAGCTTGACCGTCGGCACGTTGTACTTTCTGGCGACGTTGGCGATTTTCATCAGCTCGTCCGCGGTGGTCACGCCGCCATAGATGCGCGGAATCACCGAGAAGGTGCCGTCCTTCTGAATGTTGCCGTGAAGGCGGTCGTTGACGAAGCGGCAGTCGCGCTCGTCGATGTATTCCTTCCCCCAGATCGCCCGCAGCAGAATCGCCAGGCCCATCTTGGATTTTTCATC
>JBEHXY010000503.1:0-2920 GCA_048498455.1 Planctomycetota bacterium
GGCGCGGGGGAGATTCGCCTACTTATGTTGAGGCGGCGGGGGCGGCGGCCTTGCGGGTGAGGATGAACAACTGGCCGGCCTGTTTGCCGCCGGAGAAGGATTCGCCTTCCAGGAAATGGGTTGTGACTTTGAAGCCGGCGTCGACGGCATGCAGGGGGAAATCCTCGGCGGCGGTGCGCTGGGGATCGGAGACCCAGGCCTGGCCGCCGGGGGCGAGCAGTTTGGAAATCGCGGAGAGCAGCAGGGGATGGAGGCGGCGTTCGTAAAGGACATCGGAGGCCAGGACCCAGGGGAAGGTTTCCCGGACGGGATCGCGCCAGTCCATGTGCAGGGTGCGGATGCGCTCCTGCGGGACGCCGTTGCGCAGGGCGTTGTGGCCGGCGAACTGGACGGCTTCGGGATCGTAATCGGTGAAGGTGACATGCCAGCCGCGGAGTCCGGCGGCGATGCCGGTGGTGCCCAGGCCGCAGCCGAGCTCGATGCAGCGGGCGTCGCCGTTTTGCGGAAGGGCGGGCGGCGAGGAGGGCTCGGTGAGGATGCGGCTGGCGAGCATCAAGCCGCTGGGCCAGATGATGGGCCAGTAGGGAAGGTAGTCGTCGGCCTTGTAGCGCTGCTCGGTGACGGGATCGTCGAGGAGTGCGTCGGGATCGACGGGGGCGAGCAGATCGATGGTCCGTTTTGTGGCGCCGACGGGGACGTCGAGGCGGTGGATCCGGGTGGGGAACCGCGAGGCGAGGGTGAAATTTTCGGGCGGCGGCGCGTCTGGCATAAGGGTGCTTTCCTTTCAGGGAGTGAGCCCCGCATGATACCATTGCGTGGCCTAAAAGCGGGCATTCACACAGGAGAAACAGTGGCGGCGGTGGATCCAGCAGCAGACGTGCGGCCCCTGGTGGAGCGGTTTTTGCGAGCCGCGGTGGAGGCGGGCGCGTCGGATGTGCACCTGGAGCCGGTCGCCGGAGGGGTGGATCTTCGTTTTCGTGTCGATGGGTTGCTGCGAACGGTGGAGCGGTTGCCGGAGGAAACGGGGCGGGCGGCGGTGCTGCGGCTGATGGTGCTGGCGGAACTGCTGACCTATCGGCTGGAAATTCCGCAGGAAGGGCGCATCCGCCTGGACGTGCAGGGGCGGCCGCTGGATTTGCGGCTGGCGGTGCTGCCGACGGCGCTGGGGCTGCGGGCGGCGGTGCGGTTGCCGGCGGAACTGACCCAGCCGCGGGAATTGGGGGAGCTGGGGTTGCCGGCCGATGCGCTGGCCGCACTGGAGCGCTTCGGGCGCGTGGATGCGGGCATGCTGCTGGTGACCGGGCCGGCGGGGGCGGGCAAGACGACGACGATTTACGCACTGCTGGCGCATCTGGCGGCGGTGCAGCCGGGGCTGTCGATCATCAGCCTGGAAGATCCGGTGGAGCGGCTGGTGCCGGGGGTGACGCAGATTGAGATTTCGCCGCACGGCCAGCTGACCCACGAGCGGGCGCTCAAGGCGGTGCTGCGGCAGGATCCGCAGGTGCTGATGCTGGGGGAAATTCGCGATGCGGCCACCGCCAGCCTGGCGATTCAGGCGGCGCTCTCCGGCCACCGGCTGATCGCGACGATGCACGCGGCCGATCCCGCGGGGGCGGTGGCGCGGCTGCTGGAAATGGGGCTGGAGCCTTACCAGATCACCAGCACGCTCTTCGGGGTGCTCTCGCAGCGGCTGTTGCGGCGGGTCGATCCCGGGAGCGCCGGAAGTTACAAGGGGCGGGCGCCGATTGCCGAATTTGGCGGGAGCGACCCGCGTGTGACGGCGGCGATCCTGGCCCGCGCGGATGCTGCGGACCTGCGGCGGGCGTTTGCCGCGCGGCCCGGGCACCTCACGCTGCGTGCCGCGGCGGGGCAACTCATCGCCGCCAGGGTCACCGACGCGGCGGAAGCGGCGCGGGTGCTGGGGGATCTGCTTCCACCGGAGGCTTCGTGAGCAACACCGTTTCTGAACCTCTCGCCCAATACCGCTATGAAGCGCAGGACATCCACGGCCACGCGGTGCGCGGGACCCTGGAGGCCAGCGGCGCCGCGGATGCCGAGGCCCGCCTCACGGCGCTGGGCCTGCGCGCGGTGGCGATCGATCCGGAGCCGGCGGCCGGCGGGGCAAAACGGCCACGGTCGCTGGGGGCGGAGGATTTCCTGCTGTTCAACCGGCAGCTGGCACACCTGACGAAGGCGGGGCTGCCGGTGGAGCGCGGGCTGCGGCTGATCGCCGGCGATTTGAAATCGGGGCGGCTGGCGGCGGCCGCCCGCGCGGTGGCCGCCGATCTGGAAAAAGGGCGTTCCCTGCCCGAGGCGTTCGCGGCCAACTCGAAGCGTTTTCCGCCGCTGTATGGAAAGCTGATGGAAGCGGGCGTGCGCACCGGCGACCTGCCGTCGATGCTGTTTTCGCTGGGCCGTCACCTGGAGCTCGCGGCGCGCCTGCGGCAGATGCTGTGGAACACGCTGGCCTACCCGGTGTCGGTGCTGATCGGGCTGACGCTGGTGCTGTGCGTGGTGTCGGTCTACATCCTGCCGATGTTGCACAACATTTATGGCGACCTGCACGTGACCCTGCCGCTGGTGACGCGCGTGTTCATCTGGTTTGGCCGGGGCGTGCCGATGCTGCTGACGGCGGGGGGAATTCTGCTGGGAGTCCTGCTGCTTTTGTGGCTGGTGCAGCGGATCACCGGCAGGTCGCTGGGGATCGGCGAGCGGCTGCTGCTGGCGATGCCGGCGGTGGGCCCGATCATCCACCGGGCGCAGCTGGCGCGCTGGTGCGACGCCTTGAAGATCGCGGTGGAAGCGGGACTCGATCTGCCGACGGGCCTGGAACTTGCCTCGCAAGCGGTGGGATCGGGCCGGCTGCTGCGCGATGGCCGCGCCATGGCCGATGCGGTTCGCCGCGGCGAGGCGCTCAACG
>JBEHXY010000504.1:0-2919 GCA_048498455.1 Planctomycetota bacterium
GGCACGCTGTTCAACCGGCACAAGAACGCCGCTGCGCTGGATGCCCTCGAGGCCCCGGCTGCCCCGTCGGTGCGGACGGCGGCGCCGATTCCGCTGACGGTCAGTGCCAAGCCCCGGGAGACGGCGTCGGTCTGATGGCGGGCTTTTCTCCTGTTCTGCTCCCCGATGCCCTGCAAGATCCGTCTGCGCGCGGACCTGTGACGGCGACTTGCGCCCCGGAAGGAAGGACCATGACCGCAGTCGAAGGTTCCAGCGTGCCGGCGACGAAAGAAACGCCATCGTTGTCGCTGCCGAAGGGGACGCGGCACATCCCGTCGCTCGACGGGGTGCGCGGGCTTGCGATCCTGGCGGTGCTGACGGTGCACTCGGGGCTGAATCACTACGGCGGCGCGGGCGTCGACGTGTTCTTCGTGCTCTCCGGATACCTCATCACGGGCATCCTTCTGAATGAACGCATCGAGACCGGGCGGGTGGGCTTCAAGAATTTTTACATGCGGCGCTGGCTGCGGCTGTTTCCGGCGCTGCTGCTGCTGGTGCTCCTGTACCTTCTGGCGGCGAAGTTGATGCACATGCATGTGAACGAGGCCGTGAAAGACTCGTTCATCGCCCTGTTTTACATTTCGAATTGGACCCGGGCCTTCGGCAGCATCCACCCGGACTATCTCGGGCATACCTGGTCGCTGTCGGTCGAGGAGCAGTTTTACCTCATCTGGCCGCCGCTGGTGCTGCTGCTCTACAAGCTGCTGGGGCGGACGTGGAAGGCGGCGGGGGTGTGCGTTCTGGGGGCGGTCACGATCGTTTTGTACCGCTGGTGGATGATCAAGCATGGGGCGACGATGGCTCGTTTCTCCAACGGCCTGGACACGCGCATGGACACGCTGGTCGCCGGGGCGGCGATTGCGTTCTTCACGCCCAAGCTTCCGCGGCTTGTCTCGGCGGCGCTGACCTGGGTCGCGGTGGGCGCCTTCGTCGTCTACTTCGGCGGCTGGTACCACGATTCGTTTGAGTATGTGCTGATCTGGACGGTGCTGCTGCTGGTCGGACTGCTCAACGCGCGCGCCGGCATCGTCGCGCGGCTGCTCTCGCTCAAGCCCCTGGTGTGGATCGGCAGGGTGTCCTACGGCGTCTACCTGTTCCACTATCCGATCATGAAGTGGATGATCATTCATAACTGGAGCGTGCGCGACAAGACCGTGGTGGGATCGGCGCTCGGGTTCGGGATCGCCACGCTGTCGTATTACCTGGTCGAGCGGCCCTGCCTGCGCCTGAAGGACCGCTTCCGCAGCACCAGCCCAAGACAGACGGCCCGCGGGGCGGGAAGTTCGTCCGAAGCGGCAGGGGGTACCGAAGCAGCGGGGAGTGAGGAGCAAATGGTCCACCTAGCGAAAGGGACTGCGTGATGCCGCAGGAAACCAAATCGATGCCGAACCTGAACGCCAACCCCGAGGAGCTGGAAGTGGCGCCGGGGTTTGTGCACGAGCAGTTGGAGGGCTGGGTGCCGACGGTGGCCAGCGAGGAGGAACTGCGGGTGGCGCTGGAAAAGGCGTTTGATTACCGCGGCGACGTGACGATCACCCGGAAGGATGGCACGGCCGTGGAGGGGTACATTTTCGATCGCCGGCCGGGCAAGGGGCTGGCGGATTCGCTGGTGCGGCTGTTTCCCAAGGACCGGGAGGAGAAGGTCTCGGTGCGTTATGACGAGATCGCGGGGCTGAAGTTCAGCGGGCGCGACACTGCGGCCGGGAAGAGCTGGGAAACCTGGCTCAAGAAGTACCAGGAGAAGAAGGCGGCGGGCGAGAAGAACATCGGGTTGGAGGCGGAAAAGCTCGATTAATCGCGTTTTCCGCCAGTTTGCAGGGAGATGGAGGGGGTCGCACTTGCGAAATTGCGGCTGGCGACGGAAAAAGTTGCAGGGCCGAAAAAGTCGGGGTATAGAAGCAGAGTTCACGTCTCCGTGGCCGGTGGTCGTTTTCAGTCCGGCGCGTCAGATTTTTGGGTTGTCAGGTTTGCCCGCCGGGTCCTCGCAGGTGTCGTTGCGGGGCTTTTGGCGGCTGGTTGGGGCACTCCCGGCGGTCCTTTGCCGCATGTGTCCCGGTGCGAGGAGTAACGAAGGATGTCATCCACGATCTTCAAGGCGGGTTGCCGCGCGCTGGTGGCGGGTTCGGTCCTTGGCGTGTTGTCGGCGGGCGGAAACGCCTTCGGCGACAAGCTTTTCGATGACACGTTCACCACCAGCACGGCGAACCCCTCGAGCTATCCGACACCCAGCAGCAGTTCCACGGGATACGACGTGGCCTCGACCAAGGCTGCGACGAACTCGACGATCACCGGCGGCAAGCTGCATATGACGCTGAACGCGGCGACCACGTCGGGCGTCGTCGAAGCCCAGGCCCGTTTCGCCTCGTCGCCCGTTTCCCTGGGGGTTGGCGACACCATGCATGTCACCATGACCTTCACCGACACCTCCAACGTCATCGCCGCGGGAACCTCCTCCTTCCTGTACCTCGGTCTGTACAACTCCGGCAACGTCAACCCGGTGAACGGCCTGAACAACTCCGGCCTGAGCACCGGCTCCACGACTGCCGCCACCGGCGGGGCGAACCTGTGGCAGGGATACGCGACCCGCATCGCCGGCAGCGGCGGCCTCAGCCAGATTTACACGCGGCCGGCGCAGTCGGGGTCGGCTAACGCCACCAACGCCCACCAAGACCTGGTGGGCAACGGCGCCGGCGGCGGCCTCTACAACGATCCCGCGGGTACGCAGATCGGGTCGAGCCTGACGTCCAGCGCGACCTTGACGGCCACCAACGTGTACACCGATGACTTCGCGGTGACCCTCAACGCTGATGGGACGCTCACCTTTGCCTCCAACCTGTACACCGGCGCAGACACGAACGGAACGAACATCTCGTCGATGAC
>JBEHXY010000505.1:0-2876 GCA_048498455.1 Planctomycetota bacterium
GTTCAGGGTCAGCCGAAGTTCAGGCGAGCTTGGACTTCTTCCGGAGCACGGCGGCGGTGCCCACCAAGGCCAGAACGCCCAGGCCCATGCCGGCGGACGAGGGGAGAGGGGTGGCTGCTGGAGGAGCCGCCTCGAAGTTGATCGTGCCCGTCTCGCCGCTCTTGAGGGTGATGGTGAAGCCATCAAGCAGGCCATTAAACCCGTTCGCCCAATCGCTGCCGGTCTGGAAGCTCAGGAGCGACAGAACATCGCGGCGGTAGTCATAGGTTGCCCCGCTTTGTCCGGAACCGTTCCACGTCACCGGTCCGCCCGTAATCTGCGTGAGAGTCGGATCGGTATAGGTCCCAAACGTGTTGCTGCGGGGCTGATCGTAGAACCGGAGAGGATTGTTGGCATCGTCCGAAGACCACTGGTGCCACGTGTTGGCGGCCACCGTCGGGGTGCCGCTGAAATAGGGTTCGGTGTTCAGGCGGCTGTGGTAAAAGCTGCCGGTGTCGCCGGTGCCGGTTTTCGCGGTGTACATCAGGAACGTCCAGTCCGGATCAGCGGCGGTCCCGGGCTTGTTCGTGAAGTAGCTGATCGACGCGACGTTTCCCACGGTCAGATCGGCGCCAGCGCCGAACAGATCGCCCGCGTTGACGTAAAATTCGGACTTGCTGCCCGCTGACGGCGCCGCCGCCTGCCAGGACGAGGACGCAAAGCCGGGGGCGGAATTGCCGCTCCCTGCAACATTCGACGCGCTGCCGACATAGAAGGTGAGGTCGGCCGCCGAAGCCGGCGATCCAGCAAAAAATCCGATGGCCGCGGCCATCGCCGCGCCAAGAATGGCGCGCACGTAGAGGGGGGGCATGGTATTCCTTCCAACTTAAAAGGGCGCAGCGTGACTGGAACACATCCAGTGCCCATCAACGGCAACGACCGACGATGAGAAGCCCACTGCAGACCTTCGTCACCATGCCCCACAATTCGCAGACGTGCAAGTCATTGTCTGCCATTTTCGTCAACGCGTAATAATATAACCGCACCGGGCTTCCCCTCCTACCTCTCAGCTCTCAGGTATGCACCCGAATCGCCGCCACCGGCTTGTCCGCATACGTCGCCGCCAGTTGCGCGATCGTCGGCTGCACCTCCGACAAAATGCGCTGTCCCTCGCTTTCGTCCAGCGGAATCGCCCGCACCGCCGCCATCACCATCCCCTTGACCGTGTTGAACAGATACGTCGCGATCGCCCGGATCTGGCTGCTGGTCGTCTCGCTCACCAGCGCCCCGAACGCCACCGCGTGGTGCAGGTCGCTCGCCTGCGCCAGACCGTCCAATTGCTCGTGAACGCTCGCCGCCCAGCCCCACCCGCGCGAAAGCGTCCACAGCCGCTGTCCCATCTGCACGCTCGCCAGTTGCATCGCCGGCGGAACCCGATCGGAACTCAGCGCCGCGCACAACGTCGGAATCTCCTCAAACGCCCCCGAGCGTGCCGCCCGAAAAGCCAGCCCCGACGCAATGCCGTCCGCCGGCGCGATCGCCGCATGCAGCACCCCCCGCACCATCCCCGCCAGTTGCTCCGCCGATCGCAGCTCCCCGCGCTGCGCCAGCGCCTCGATCCCGAAGGAATGGCCATAGCCGCCGGCAAGCGGGGCCGCCTCACACAATTGCACCAGACCCAGGACGTTCACGCAGCGACCCTCCAAAAGGCAGGATTCCGCCACCCGAAGAATCATCGGCAAAACGCGTTCCACGCCGCCACCCGGCCGTTTCATCATGCCGGGCCTGACGCCGCGACTTCAAGAAAAATGTGCACCGACACCCCCTCGCCGGCGGCCCTCCGCCGCCCTCGCACCCGCCGCCGGATTGCCTCCGTGACTTGCGGGAACACCCCGGTACAATAGCGCGGGCACGTCCCAGTGGTGCGTCGTTCCTTTCTTGCGACCGAGAGTGACTCCCATGCCCAACTCCCGCAAACCCGCGAAACGCAGCTCCCCTCCGGCCGGCCAGAACAAGGGCAAGCGCGGCCTTGCCCCGCCCCACGAGGACGACTTCGGCACGCTCACGGTGGTGACGCCCGGCGAGCCGGCGCCCGATCACCCCGATTCCGTGCGCGTCGAGTACGCCCGCGAAACCGCCGACGAAGTCCTGCCCCCGACGCCGCCTGAAGATGTCGATCCCGTCGCCACCTTCGTCGCCGATGTCGCCGGGCAAACCCCCGCCGGCGCCGCGCCCCCCGGCGCCCCAACCACTGCCGCCCATGCGGGAATCCCGCCTGCCGAACCGCTCGCCGACATCCACCGGCCCGCTGCCGCCGTCCCTGATTCTGCCCCTGCCATGGAGACCACCATGCCGACCGCCACTCCGGCTGCCCCCTCGCCGGCTGTTTCGCAGGGTGCTCCGAGCTACGTGCCCCCGGCCGGTCCCGCCATGCCCCCCTCACCCCCACCGGTGATCGCCACCGGCTCCGCCGTCCCCCCGCCCGCCGCGCACGTCCCCGTGCAGCCGCTGCTCTTTGAAATCGCCTGGGAAGTCTGCTGGCAACTCGGCGGCATCTACACCGTCATCCGCTCCAAGGCCCCGCAGATGACCCGCATCTGGGGCGAACGCTACTGCCTCATCGGCCCCTACAATGCCGCCACCGCCGACGTCGAACTCGAAGAAATCCAGCCCACCGGCCCCATCGCCATCGCCATCGAACGCCTCCGCGCCATGGGCATCAAGGTCCACTACGGCCACTGGCTCATCACCGGACGCCCCCGCGTCCTCCTCCTCGAATTCGGCGCCGCCCTGGAACGCATGGGCGAGTTCGCTTACTACCTCTGGAAAGACCACGGCATCCAGGCCCCCGCCGACCAGGAAGTCTCCAACGTCATCTCCTTCGGCTTCCTCGTCGG
>JBEHXY010000506.1:0-2857 GCA_048498455.1 Planctomycetota bacterium
TTGGCGTTCACCGGCCCCTTCTTGTCGATCGGCTGGCCGAGCATGTTGAACACGCGGCCGAGGGTCTCGATGCCCACCGGCACCGACACAGGCGCGCCCGTGTCCACCACCGTCATCCCGCGGGCCAGGCCGTCCGTCGAGCCCAGCGCGATCGCCCGCACCCGCCCGCCGCCCAGGTGCTGCTGCACCTCGCCGGTCAGGTTCACCGTCACGCCGCGCGATTCGGTGTTCACCGTCACCGCGTTGTAAATCCCGGGAAGATGGTCCTCGGGGAACTCGGCATCAAAAGTCGACCCGATCACCTGCGAAATAACGCCATTCATTTCAAAACTCCAAGCTGCTTGTTCTCGTCTTGCTTCGGTATTCTTTCTTCTGCTTCCAACTTCTGTCGTCTCGTCTTACTTCATCGCCTCCACGCCGCCCATCAGCTCGCTCAGCTCGCTGGTGATCTGCGTCTGCCGCGCCCGGTTGTACGCCTGCGTCAGAATCTTCCCCATCTTGTCCGCATTGTCCGTCGCCGCCTTCATCGCCACCATGCGGGCGATCTGCTCGCTCACCGCCGCCTCGATGAACGTCTGGAACACGCTGATCTTCACCACCACCGGAATCAGCTCGTCCAGGATCGCCTCGGCGCTGGGCATGAAATCGTACGGCACCGGCGTCGACGCCGCCCCCTCCTCCGCCCCCGCAAGGCTCGTCAGCGGCAGCACGTCCATCACCGACGGCTTCTGCTGCCCGGCGCTGACAAACCGCATGTACACGATCTTCAACCCCGTGTACCGCCCCTCCCGATACCCCTTCATGAAATCTTCCGCCAGCGTTTCAATCTCCGCGAACTTCGGGCTGTCCCCCAGCGCCGTGTGCGTCTGGGCCAGCGTCCGCTTCAGGAACTTGAAGTACGCGATCCCCTTCTTCCCGCTCACGTGCACTTCCGGGGCGTCCCCGCGGGCTTCGAGTTCCTTGATCGTCTGGTTCGCCAGCCGCAGCACGCTGCCGTTGTATCCCCCCGCAAGGCCGCGGTTCGAGCTCACCACCAGCACCGCCGTCTTGCGCTGCCCGCCCGCGGCCACTTCCTTCAGCAGCGGATGCGTCACATCCTTGCCCGAGGCCCGCAGCGCCTGCACCGCGCTCGCCACCAGCTCGCCGATCTTGCGCACGTACGGCTTGGTGCCCGTGGCGCGCTTGAACGCCTTCTGGTACCGCGACGTGGCGATCATCTGCATCACTTTCGTGATCTTCTTGATGTTCCGCACCGCCTTGCGGCGCTTGATAATGACCCGTGCCTTCGCCATCTGAACCCTTAGTGCCTAAGTGCCATCGCGTGTCGCCTGATGCCTCTCCGCCCGATGCCGCCCCTTAGTGGGCCGCCGGCGCCTGGGCCGCCTTCACCTGGTCCTTCAACGCATCCTCCGTGCCCTTGGACACGTTGTACTGCGCCGCGCCCTTCTTGCCGACCTGCGTCGTGCTCGCGAACTTCTTGATCGACTCCACCAGCTTCGCCTCGATGTCCGGCGACAGGTCGCGCTTCGCCGAAAGCTCCTTGCGCACATCGCTGCCCGCCGTCGACATGTACTCCAGGAAATCCTTCTCCCACGCCGCCACCTGGTCCAGCGGCACCTGGTCCAGGTAGCCCTGGGCCCCCGCGTAAATCACCATCACCTGGTCGATCACGTCCATCGGCACATACTGCGGCTGCTTGAGGAGCTCCACCATGCGGGCCCCGCGATCCAGCTGCCGCTGCGTCGCCGGCTCCAGTTCCGTGCCCAGCTGCGCGAACGCTTCCAGCTCCCGATACGCCGCCAGGTCCAGCCGCAGCGACGCCGCCACCTTCTTCGCCTTCATCGCCTTGATCTGCGCCGAACCGCCCACGCGGCTCACCGAAATGCCGACGTTGATCGCCGGACGCATGCCCGCGGCAAACAAGTCCGGCTCCAGGTAAATCTGCCCGTCCGTGATCGAAATCACGTTCGTCGGAATGTACGCCGACACTTCGCCTTCCTGCGTCTCGATCACCGGCAACGCCGTCAGCGACCCCGCGCCGTTCTCATCCGAAAGTTTGCAGGCGCGCTCCAGCAACCGGCTGTGCAGATAAAACACGTCGCCCGGATACGCCTCCCGGCCGGGCGGACGGCGAAGCAGCAGCGAGAGCTGCCGGTACGCCTGCGCCTGCTTCGACAAGTCATCGTACACGCACAGGACATGCTTGCCCTGCCACATGAAGTATTCGCCCATCGCACATCCGGCGTACGGCGCGATGTACTGCAGCGGCGCCGGATCCGACGCCGACGCGCTCACCACGATGGTGTAATCCATTGCCCCGTTGCGCCGCAGCGCGTCCACCACGCCCGCCACCGTCGATTCCTTCGTCCCGATCGCCACGTAAATGCAGATCACCGCTTCCGGCGTGCCCCAGAACTTCTTCTGGTTGATGATCGTGTCGATCGCCACCGCCGTCTTGCCGGTCTTGCGGTCGCCGATGATCAGCTCGCGCTGCCCGCGGCCGATCGGAATCATCGCGTCGATCGCCTTGATGCCCGTCTGCAGCGGCTGCTTCACCGGCTGCCGATCCGCAATGCCCGGGGCGATGATGTCCACCTTCCGACGCTCCGTCGTCGTGATCGCCGGTCCCCCGTCGATCGGCTGCCCCAGCGGGTTGACCACGCGGCCCAGCAGCTGTTCGCCCACCGGCACGCTCAACAGCTCGCCCGTCGTGCGGACCGTGTCGCCTTCCTTGATCTTCTTGTAGTCCCCCAGGATCACCGCGCCCACGGTCTCCTCTTCCAGGTTGAACACCTGCCCGAAGATCCCGTTGGGGAACTCGAGCATCTCGCCGGCCATCGCGCCGCGCAGGCCGTAG
>JBEHXY010000507.1:0-2851 GCA_048498455.1 Planctomycetota bacterium
GAGGGCTCGCCGTCGTCGTCGGCCTTGGCGAGGTTGTCGGCGGTGGTGGCGATGTCGCTGGCGGCATCGATCTTGTCGGCGAGGGCGGGCAGGTGAAGGACGGCGAGGCCAGCGCTGGCTTCGGCGGGCAGGGCATGGAGCATCTGGTTGGGGACGTTGAGGGCGATGGGGAGGAGGTCGGTGTGCCAGAGGGTTTGCAGGAGGAAGCTGTTGTCGGGGAGGGCGGCGAGGGAGGCGTTGGTGATGTCGACGGTGCGGTCGGGGCCGGCGCTGTCGCGGGCGATGGCGGCGGCGAGGAGGCTGGCGAGGGGTTGCGCGGGGCGGCCCGTGGTGGATTCGGCGAGTTCGGTGTCGAGGTCGTAGCGGCAGAAGGCGGCGATGGCGGGTTGCCAGTCCGGTGGCTGCGCGTTGCCGGCGGCGGCGAGGTCGTCGAGGGCGAGTCGATGGAGGCCGGCGAGGGCACGGGCGTAGGCGCGGGTGCGGAGGGCGTCGGGAGAATTGTTTTCGTGGACCGCGAGGCGCTGGGCGTAGAGCAGTGAGCGGGCGGCGAAGACCTTGGCGTCGGCGTTCCAGAGGAACTGCGTGAGCAGGCCGAGGTTGGCGTAGGCGTGGACGAGGGCGGTGAGGCGTTCGGGGGAAGCGCCGGATTCGCGCATCCGGGCGTGGAGCAGGCGGGCGGCGGCGAGCTGGCTGTAAGGGTTGAGAAGCTGGAGGGCGGCGGCGGCTTGGGGGGAAACAGGGGCGGCTGCGGCCCAGGCAACGGGGGCCTCGGGCTGGCCGCGCATGACGCCGGCTTTGCGGAGGAGCTGGACGAAATCGGTGCGGGACTGGCGTTCGGTTTCGGCGGTGAAGGGGGCGTAATCGGCGAGCAGCGCCGGCGGGAGTTTGAATTCGGCCTGACCGACGGCGTTGGCGGCTTTTTCTTCAGCGCCGGTGGCGCCTCGTTCGGATTTTTTCACCGGGCGGGAGAGTTCGACGAGGGAGCGGTTGCCGGGAAGATTGTGGGTGAGGAGGGCCAGGGCGGTGTCGTCGGTCGCAGGCGATTCGCCGAGGGCGGCGTCGTGGGTGCGGAGGCCGAGCTCGTCGCGCGCGGCGAGCAGGAGGGCCTGGCGTTCGAGCTCGCGGCAGAGGAGTCCGCCGAAGACTTTGTTTTGGGCTTGGGCGCCGCTGACTTCCTGCGCCGAGAGGTGAAGGGCGGGGCGCGGGGTGGCGGGATCGGCGGCGGCGCTGGTCGCCACGGCCAGCAGGGCGCAGGCGAGGGCGGCGGGGAGAGGTCGCACGGGTCACCATCCTTCCGCCCCCCCCGGCCCAAGGAGGCAGTATAGCGGTTACGGTTTGACGGGTGTGGGTTGGGGTTGGATGATGGCCGCATGGACACGCCCGAGCATGTTTTTCGCGACTTTCTCCGCACGCGCAAGCTGAAATACACGACGGAGCGGCTGGCGATTCTGAAGGCGGTGCAGAAGTTCGGGCGGCCGTTCGAGGCGGAGGAGTTGCTGCTGACGTTGCGGGAGTCGGAGTACCGGATTTCCAAGGCGACGATTTACCGGACCCTGAAGCATTTGTTGGACGCCGGGCTGATCAAGCAGGTGTACTTTGGCGGGGGGAAGCAGGCCCATTATGACTTTGTGAACTCGGCGGACGCGCACGACCACCTGGTGGATTTCGACACGGGGAAGATCATCCCCTTTGCCAGCGAGCAGATCGCGCAATTGAGCCAGGAGATTGCGAAGAAACTGGGGTTCACGCCGGTGTATCACCGGTTTCAGATTGTGGCCCGGAAAAATCCCCCCGCGTCGTGAGTGTCCTGGCTCTTTCGCCGGCAATCCCGCCCCCACTGACTCACGCCAACTCCCGCCCGCGACTCCCGCGCCCAACTCCCGCGCCCCCCCCGGCGTTTCGACGCCGCTTAGCACATCGCCGCGAAGGTCATGAGCACGAGGATGGCGATCTTGATTTTCTTGGGGGTGACGATGTCGATCATGATGGCGGTCATTCGCGGTTCTCCCAATTGCACAAAAACGACACTGGGGAGGAACTATGCAAAGGGTGTGCGGAACTTTAGAGGAAATCGGGAATTGCCGCGGCGGCGGGAGCGGACGGATAATTGCGGGGTTTTTGCCGGGAATTTGACGGGCGGGCTTGGGCGAAGCGCCGGGAGATAACGAGCGCGAAGGCACAGGGGGTGGGGGAACGTGGAGATTTCGCAACGTTGGGGATGCGTGGAATTACCGATGTTGTGTGGCGGCAACATCGGGAGCGGGGGGTGGGGGCGTGCGGATAGTGAGGTCGTCGGAGACCGTGCCGAGGCCGCGGTATTGGCCGCCGTTGTCGATGCCGTTGGGGCCGACGCTGTAGAGGAGGTAGCCGGGAGGAGCAGGGGTGTATTGGAGCGGGGCGCCGGTGAAGCGGTCGCGGGGCGGGGGCGGGGACAGGGCGGCGAGGGTTGGGGGATAGGCATTGTGGAGGGCGCGGTAGCGGGCGAGGGCGGCAGCGGTGCGGGCGAGGTCGCGGTATTCGAGGCTTGCGGCTTCGAGGATGCAGGCGCGGTCGAAGGCGGGGAAGAGGTTGCTGACCAGGAACATGCCGGGACGGAGGTTGATGAAGGTGCCTTCGGCAGTGGTTTCGATGGTGCGTTCGACGTCGCGTATGCCGGCGATCTTGTCGGGGTAGGCGGGCCGCTTTGCGGTGGCGACCAGCCGGTCATAGAGAGTGTTGGTGGTGCGGAGGGTGGCGTTGAAGTTCACGGGCACGTATTGGAAAACCCGGTTGGAAAGAAATTCTTCGCCTCCGATGAGCATGTGCGGATTCCAGGGAGGGCCGCGGCGGGCGGCGTGGACGAGGGCGTCGA
>JBEHXY010000508.1:0-2848 GCA_048498455.1 Planctomycetota bacterium
ACACGCAATAGGGCCTTTTTCGTGTTGGTGAGCACCACCAACCCCGGCGCGGCGGAGATCCAGGACGCCCTGCTGCAGGATGGCACGCCGGTGTATCAGCATGTGGGCAAGCTGGTGGAAAAGTGGGGCGAAAAACTCATCGGCGCCCGCGGCTATTCGGCCGTCGGCGCGGTGGTGGGGGCGACCAACCCGCAGCAGCTCGTGACCCTCCGCGAGCAGATGCCGCGGACGCTGTTCCTCGTGCCCGGTTACGGCGCCCAGGGCGCTTCGGCGGCGGATGTGGCCCGTGCGTTCAAACCCGACGGCACCGGCGCGATCATCAATTCCTCGCGCGCGATCCTGCAGGCCCACCTGGCGCCGCAGCATGCGGGAATCGCGTGGGAAAAAGCGGTGGAAGCGGCCACCCGCGCGGCGATCGCGGAGATCAAGTCGGCGATGGCGGCCGGCGCGGCGTGACGGCCGGCGCGAACTCCCCGAGCGCCGGCGGCAGCAGCCAGCGCATCACCCCCACCCACGCCAGCGTCGCCGCCAACCCGCCCAGCACATCCGTCAGCGTGTGCACGCCCAAATAAAGCAGCGCAAAGGCCACCAGCACGGTCAACGATCCGATTGCCAGCCCCGCCATGACCCGCGTCCGCGCAGGCGCCGCCTTGTGATGCATCACCAGGAGCGCCAGCGTCCCGGCGGTCACGCCGACCGCCATCGTGTGACCGCTGGGAAACGAATAGCCGGCGCCGGCCTCGAACACCCAGTAGGTCCAGCGTCCCGGCCGGGGCACCTGGAAAAACGCTTTCAGCAGCCCGTTGATCACCGCGGAGCCCAGCAGCGCCGTCAGCCACAGGCCGATGGAGCGCCACCGCCGCCGCTGCGCCAGCCACGCGGTCACGACCACCGCCACCGGCACGATCACCCGCAAATCGCCCAGGTACGAAACCGCGGAGAATCCCAGCATCCCCAGCGGCGTGCTGCGCTGGTGCAGCGCGATGCTGATCGGCTCGTCGAGCTGCTGCAGTTGCCCATGCTTCACCAGGTCCGCGGCCACGGCGATGAACAGCACCACCCCGCAGACAATCATCGCCAGCGGCACCCAGGGCGACGCCTGCCGCGCGCCGCCCGGCACCGCCCGCTCCCCCGCCGCCTTCTCGGTTGCCGGCTCGTCGCTCACAGGCTGATCGTCGTCCCCAGCAGCTTCAGGAAGCCCGCGATCCATGCCGGATGCGCCGGCCACGCGGGCGCGCTCACCAGGTTGCCCTCGGTGAACGCCTCGGTCACCCCGATGTGCTGGTAACTCCCGCCGCACGCGGTCACCTCCGGCCCCACCGCGTAATACGCCGAGCAGCTCCGCCCCTTCAGGCTGCCCGCGGCGGCCAGGATCTGCAGCCCATGGCAGATGGCGGCGATCGGCTTTTTCGTCTCGGCAAAGTGCCGCGTCACGTCCAGCACGCGCTGATCCAGCCGCAGGTATTCCGGCGCCCGCCCGCCCGGCAGCACCAGCGCGTCGTACATCGCCGGCTTCACCTCGCTGAAGGCGAAATTGAGCGCAAAATTGTGGCCCGGCTTCTCGCTGTAAGTCTGGTCGCCCTCGAAATCATGAATCGCGGTCCGCACCTTCTCGCCGGCGCCCTTGTCGGGACAAACCGCATGCACCGTGTGCCCGACCATCAGCAGCGCCTGGAACGGCACCATCACTTCGTAATCTTCCACGTAATCCCCCACGATCATCAAAATCCGCTTCGCCGCCATGGCACAGTTCCTCCCAAAAGCATGCGGCCGCATTGTAACCGCATCGCCGCGGCGGATCAGAAATCGAACTCCACACGCAGGCTGGCCACCGCGGCGTCGGGGAAGGTGCCGGTGGGACTCACGATGTATTGAAAGTCCGGCGTCAGGGCGAGCCACGAAAACAGCTGGCAGCGGTAGTACACCTCCAAGGCCGTCTCGCGCTCTTCACGCAGGCTCTGGGCCGGCAGATGCACATAAGCAGCCAGGACGCCCAGCGAATCGTCGCCGCGGCCGGGCACCAAGCCCCCGGCGGTCAGGCCCGCGGCCAGGCTCGCATCAATGGCGGACGTCCGCGGATCCGACCAGCCCGCCTGCAGAAAACCACCGATCGAACGCGCCGCCCGCCCCTCCGCCGCCGCCTCCTGCCACAAGGTTTGATCGACAAACCCATACGCCCCATAAGCCCCGCGGCCGCTGGCGCCCGCTTCGTTGATCCGCGGAAAACCGCCGGTGTGGTACCACCCCCCCACCGCCGCATGCCCATCCTGTTCCAGGAACCGGTAATGCACGCCCGCTTCGCCGATCAGAAACGTCCCGCCGTCGGCGAACGATCCATCCTCCGGATGCCCTTCCAGGATCATCACCCGGTTGTGGCGGTTGTCGTAAAACGCGCCCACACCGATGTAGGGCCCATCTTTCTGTTCGAGGAACAGCTCGCCGCCGGCGGCATCGTGGGCCCCTGTGGGCATGGGGAAAATCGTCGGCGCGTACAGGCCCGCCGAATTCAAAAAGAAGGTCGCATGCTCCATGTGGGCGAAATCGACGATGGGGTCGATCTTGCCGAGCTTGATCCGCAGCTTGTCGTTGATGATCTGCTGGAACCAGAGCTGCGCGACCTGCACGTACTGCGGGTCTTCGATGTTGTCGAAGCTGATGATGTCCCCGGCGCCTTTCGCGGAGGCGTCCGGGCCGTGGTGGCTGGCGAAATCAAAGAAGAGGGTGGCCCCCTCCCACTTGGCGGCTTTGCCAAGATCGAGCGTGGCGTTGAGATCGAGGTAATAGCGGATGAACGTGCGCTCGGTGTCGATGCCGCCGCGCAACACGTGCGCGCCATCCACCAGCAGCG
>JBEHXY010000509.1:0-2830 GCA_048498455.1 Planctomycetota bacterium
TGGGCGATACAGGATTCGAACCTGTGACCTCATGCGTGTCATGCATGCGCTCTAACCAACTGAGCTAATCGCCCGCGCATTTGTCTTGCCTCCGCCATCCCGGCGAAGAGTCACAAGATAGCCATTTTCACCCGCAAAGGCAACGGCACCCGACCCCTTTCTGCCACGCGCCGCCGCCGCAGCCCCACCCCGCCCGCGCCCGGAAACGCGCCCCTTGCTTTAGCTCCGCCGCGCGATCGCATGACGGATCGGCGACAAAAACGGGTTCAGCACATGGTCGTCGATGAACTTCTCCCCCAGCTCGATCAAATTCCCGTGCACCTCGTGCAGGTCCGGCAACCGCCGCCCGCCAGACCACTGCCGCAAAATCACGTACAGCGACAGCATCTCCTCCGGGTAATCGCCCGAACGCACATGGCTCGGCGTCGTCCGCGGCTCCACCCACACCCGCGCGTGCGTTCGCGCATCTTCCGACAGCGACACGATCCCCGAAAGCTCAAAGTTGATCCCCTTCGAGCCCCGCGCTTCCATCAGCTTCCCGATCGGGCTGTCGCCCAACAGCGCCTCCGCGATCAGTTCGTGGTGGTTGCCCTTGCACTGAAAATCAAATCCCCACAACACGTCGAGATAATCCAGATCCACCGGCGAAATCGCCAGGTAATACGGCACCGTCTCCACCACCGACTTGTTGTACTTGTATGCGTCCTGCGGCGATTCCGGGTTCAAAAAGCCCGACGACAGCCGGTTCGCCTCCAGAGACAACCACCGGTACGCGTTCCCCTCGCGGTTCTCCTCGATCGAAGATTCCCCATGCCGCGCGTCCTGGTGAAAATTCACCATGTTGGGATAGAGCCGTTGCATGCGCTCAAAAAACGCCACGATGGTGGCCCGATCCGTGGCCATCTTCATCTGGGTGCCCAGTCGCATGTTGATGTAAAACTCGTCGCACAAGGCGGCGTAGGAGTTGGCCATAGGGGCGTCACCTCTCCGAGGATGCGAGAAAATAGGAAGAACCAGCTATCGTAGCCATCGACCAAACAGGATGGTAGGTCAGGTCGGCCGAGGAAAGGCCATCCATTGCACTGCTCGTCCAGACCTCTTGCACGCTCACGTCCTGAAAAATCCCTCTTGAAAACGCCCCAGGGCCCCTGAAAGTTCCCGCCGACATTCGGTTTCTGGCCGGGAATCCTCCCGGTTGACGCTCCTCGCCCCTCCGACTACGGTACCCGCACCTGATAAATCCGCCGGATGAGTGTTCATGCGTTGCCCTTTCTGCCACACGGACGACAAAGACCGCGTCATTGATTCGCGACCGGTCGAGGACGGCCAGGCAATCCGTCGTCGGCGGATCTGCGAGGGCTGCAAACGCCGCTACACCACTTACGAACGCATCGAAGAAACCGTCCGCCTCCAGGTCATCAAAAAAGACGGAACCCGCGTCCCTTTTGACCGCAACAAGCTCCTCAGCGGCATCCAGAAGGCCTGCTACAAACGGCCCGTTTCCTCGGAAAATATCGCCAAACTCGTCGACGCTGTTGAGGAAGAGGTCTCGCGCTCCTACCAGCGGGAAGTCGCCAGCCATCTCATCGGCGAAGCGGTCATGAAATTCCTCCGCCGGCTCGATCCCATCGCCTACGTGCGCTTCGCTTCCGTCTATCGCGAATTCCGCGATGTCCGCCAGCTCGTCGATGAAGCCCAGGAAATTCTTGAACGCAGCAAAACCGAAAACCCCAGCCAGCAGGACCTCTTTTCCTGACCACGCCGCTGTTTCACCTTGCCGACAATCCCACATTCGACAGATTCTCACCCATTTGGATAGTTTTCTTGGCTTTGTCTATGTAATTTACCGGTGGTGGTTTAGAATCAGGGCTCAGCCATGAGCTTGGGTGGTGGTCCTCCGCGGTTGGGGCTGTGTTTTGGCAGGAGAATGCAGATGAGCCGTATGCGCGCAATCGTCCGTCTCTCGGTGGCCGCCCTCTTGACCGTGGCCGTCGCCGCCGTCCCCGGCTGCGGCATGCAGCAGCACACCCGCAGCGGTGGCCCCGGAACCGATCCCCGCGACGCCGTCCGCGCAAACACCTATCCCGCCCTCCACGAAACCATCGCCGAATACGCCGCCCTCGCCAACGCCAATCCCACCGTCGTCGAAGGCCTCGGCATGATCGCCGAACTCCCCAACACCGGCAGCAGCGACATGCCCCCCAACGTCCGCGCCCTGCTCCTCGACAGCCTCTACAAAATGGGCGCTGGCTCCTACACCCAGGGCACCCAGAACATCTCCCCCGAACGCATCCTCTCCACCAACCAGGTCGCCGCCGTCGAAATCCGCGGCATCATCCCCGCCCTCGCCCGCAAAGGCTCCACCTTCGACCTCGTCGTCTCCGCCCTCCCCAACACCCAGACCACTTCCCTCGCCAATGGCCTGCTCTGGACCTCCGAACTCAAGCTCGCCGGAACCCAGATGGAAACCCACCCCATCGCCTTCGGCCGCGGCCCCGTCTTCATTCCCGGCGCCATCGAACGCCTCGCCGCCGGCCCCACCACCCAGCCCTCCTCCGTCCGCGACGCCATGGCCCAGCGCAAAGTCATGCGCTCCGGCCGCATCGTCGGCGGCGGCGTCGTCGCTGAAGAACGCCCTGTGCAGCTCCAGCTCTACAACCCCGGCCTCGGAAAGGCCCAGGCCGTCGAACGCGCCATCAATGCCAAGTTCCCCGGCATCGACAAGGTCGCCTCCGCCGACAATGAAGCCATCGTCACCCTCACCATTCCCAACGAATACAAAAACCGCCCCACCGAATTCCTCGACATCGTCCGCCACATCTTCCTCCGC
>JBEHXY010000510.1:0-2810 GCA_048498455.1 Planctomycetota bacterium
CCCCATGACCCTCCCCGACCTCCCGCCCCCGCAACCCCTCCGCGCCCCCGCCCTGCCCGAACCTCGCCCGGCCCTGGCCGAACCTCTCTGGTACCTTCCCGGCTTCGCCGAACGCCTCCGCCTCATGGGCTGGCGCGTCATCTACTTTCTCCCCCTCCTCCCCCTGCTGCTGCTGATGGTCTTCGTCCCGTTCCTCATGGTCGCCTGGTGGAAGCTCACCGTTTTCGCCATCGCCCTCCCCGTCACCGCCGGCATGCGCGCCGCCCACCGCGCCATCAAAAGCCGCACCGAGCCCTTCTGCATCCACTGCGGTTACGACCTCACCGGCCTGCCTGACGGCCACCGCTGCCCCGAGTGCGGCAACACCATCAACCACTGGGAAATCGACGAGTACCGCCGCGACCCCCACTGGTTCATCCAGCGCTGGCGCGCCCGCCAGAAGCTCCCCGCCGCCGACACCGCCTTCCGCGCCGGCCCCAACGCCCGCACGTCCAGCAACGACGGCACCTGACGCCCCGATCGCGCAATCGTTCGACTACTTGATCGCTTCGATGATCACAGCCGTGCCATAACAAAGCACTTCCGTCGCCGAAGACGACTTGCCCCCGATCTCCGACGCGTCGTAATGCAGCCCCACGATCGCATTGGCGCCCACCGCCCGCGCATGGTCCACCAGCAGGTCATACGCCTGCTGCCGCGCCTGTTCGCACATCTCGCTGTACGCCCCGATCTGCCCGCCGACGATCGATTTGAGCCCGCCGAGAATCCCCTGCGAAATCGTCGGCGCCCGCACGATCAACCCGCGCACCACCCCCAGGTACTGCACGATCCGATACCCCTCGATCGTAAACGTCGTCGTCACCGGCATCGCCATGCGCATTCCTTCCTTCAAAACCGAACTCGGGGTCACCGCTGCATCTCATTTTCATCCGGCTTGCCCGACGCATCCAGAAGCTGAATGTTCGTCGATGCCCCAAGGTCCGGCGAATTCCAGGAACGCAGCGCCCACACCACCTTTTTCTCCGGCGTCACTTCGATCAGCTGCACCGGATCGTTCCCATCCTTCCCCTTCCCGTGCCAGTTGTTCAGAATCGTGTTCCCGTTCGCCAGCCGCGTCGCCGTCTGCGTGTTCGACAGCCGAATCTCTGGCACATCCTTCTGCGTCAATTCCCACACCGTCTCCCCCTTGGGCGTCACCTCGCGCACCACCACCCGCCCGCTGGTGATCAGCGTATTCCCATTCTTCAACCGCGCCGCCGCCCACGGATTGTTCATCGCATACGACCACAATTCCTTCCCCTGCCCGTCATACTCCACCACCTTGTTGGCGTCCATGTGCGCGATCAGAAACGTCCCCGCCGCCGTCACCCGCATGTGCCGAAACTGCCCATGCACCGACTTGGGATTCCCCGCCTGCAGCGGCAACTCCTTCTCCGTCTTGTCATCCGCAATGGTCACGATGATCAGCTTCGCCGGATCCCCATTCTGCACATACGCCACCCGATCCAGCCCCAGAGGCTGCACCGTGTGAATCTCGTTGCCCGCCGGCGCTGGGCGGCTCCACACGATCTTCTTCTCCGGCGTCACCTCCGCCACCCCAAACTGATAAGCGAACACAATGTTCCCGTTTGACAGCATCGTCGCATCACTGATCTCCCCCTTCGTCCCCGGATGCACATACGACCACGCCACCTTGCCATCACGAATGATCGAAATCGTCAGCGGCAACGCCTCGCCGGCATACATGAAATCGTGCTGCGCCAGCCCCTTCCCTGGCAACTCCTGCGGTGCAAAAGGCGCTTCCGCCGGCCGCGTCGCCGCCGGTCGTGTCGCCGGTGCCGCCGCAAAAGCCGCCATGCCCAAACCCGCCACGACCGTCGCTGCCGCCAGAGATTTCATGCGCTCTTCCTTGCCAGATCAGGTGTGATAGTCCGCATTGATCGCGATGTACTCGCGCGACAAATCGCACGTGTACACCCGGTGCGTCGCCTTCCCGCCCATCCCCAGGTCGACGCCGATCGCCAGGTTCTCTTCCTTCATCACCTTCTCCACGTCCGACAGCGGCACCTCCGTCGGCCGCCCATTCTTGAACACCGTGATCTTCCCCACCTTGCACGCCGCCTTGTCCGGATTCATCGCCGCGCCCGAATAGCCCGCCGCCGACACAAACCGCCCCCAGTTCGGATCGCCGCCGTGAATCGCCGTCTTGCACAAGGGCGAGTTGGCGATCGCCTCCGCCGCCCGCTTGGCATCCGCCGGCGACTTCGCCCCGGTCACCGTGACCGTCACCAGCTTCGTCGCCCCTTCACCGTCCCGCGCGATCTGCCGTGCGAGCGAATCGCACACCTCCAGCAGTGCCCTGGAAAATTTCGCCAGGTCCGCCGTCCCGGGCTTGCGATTGCCCGCCAGTCCATTGGCCAGCACCGTGAAGGTGTCGGATGTCGACGTGTGCTGATCGACCGTGACGCAGTTGAATGTCTGGTCCGCGATGCCGCCGATCAACTTGCGCAGCGCGACGGGGGGGATCAGTGCATCGGTCGCCACGTACGCCAGCATCGTCGCCATATTCGGCGCGATCATCCCCGACCCCTTGCAGTGCCCCGCGATCGTCACGCGCTTCCCCCCGATCGTGACCGTCGTGTGCGCCGCTTTGGGCACCAGGTCCGTCGTCATGATCCCCGCCGCAAACGCCTCGCCCGCCTCCTGCGAATCGGAAAGCTGCGCAAAGACCTTGGGAATCCCCGCCCGAATCTTGTCCATCGGCAGAAAATGCCCGATCACCCCCGTCGAGAACGGCAGCACCATCGTCA
>JBEHXY010000511.1:0-2796 GCA_048498455.1 Planctomycetota bacterium
CACCGCCGGCCTCGACATCGACGAAGGCGACGAGGAAAACATCTACGAAGTCATGAAGGCGCACATGCGCCGCCAGAAGGAAGAACTCGAAGCCAAAAACGCCGCCGCCCGCCAGCAGGCCCGCACCGTCGGCCGCCCCGGCCCCGGCGGCGCCGCCCCGCCCCCCAGGCCCGCCGCCCCCGAGCGCGTCGCCAACCTCGCCGACACCGCCGCCGTCTGGGCCGCCGCTCGCCGCTGGCTCTCCGCCAACGCCCGCTACCTCGAAAGCGTCCTGGGCCACTGCTGCGGCGTCGAATCGATCAACCCCGACACCGGCGAGGCCACCCTCCGCGTCCCCGCCAACCAGCGTGGCTTCACCAACGAAAAAGCCCGCGCCAAAATCGAAGAGGCCCTCCGCTCCGTCACCGGCCTGCCCATCAAGCTCGGCGTCAACATCACCGACGACCCGCCCCCGCCCGCCGGCGCAAACCTCCCCGGCACACCCACCGGCCCTACTCAAGCCGCCCAGCGCGTCCCGCCGGAGATCGTCGAAGCCGTCAAGCAGCAGCCGGTCATCCAGCGCCTCATGAAATCCCTCGACGCCACCGTCGTCCAGGTCGAACTGCTCGGCGCCGGGGAGTAGGACCTTACTTGAGCGTGTGCAAGCCGTGCGTCACCGCGCCGCCCGCCCGCAGCGCCGCCGCCACCAGCGTCGTCTCCGCCAGTTCCGCTTCCGTCGCTCCGGCCGCCTTCGCCCGCGTCGCGTGAATCTCAATGCAGTAGGGACACTGCGTCGTGAGCGCCACCGCGACCGCCATCAGCTCCTTGTACTTCACCGGGATCACCCCGCCCTTCAATGCCGCCGCGTCAAACGCCATGAAGGCCTTGAACGCCTCCGGCGCCAATTCGCCCAGCCGCTCCAGCTTCGAGAGATTCTTGAGGTCATACAAGTTCCGCTCCTTTCAAAAAGTCCCTCCGCCGCCCGGAAGTGCCCAAACCGTTTCGTTTCATTCGACGCGTGAGCCGTCCCGCCGACAGGAGCACCATAGCCGTCCCGGGCCCGTCCGACAGTGCACTCGTGGTGCACCCCCCCGTGTACTCGTGGTAAACTCCCCAATAGAAATATCTATGACCATTGCCAGGACCAAATCCGTCTTCGAGCTCTTCGGCCTGCCGGATCAACCGCGCACCGGGCGCGAACGGCTGATCGCCTCCGCCGTCGAACTGTTCTACCGCAACGGCTTCTCCGCCGTGGGCGTCGACCGCGTCATCGCCCACGCCGGCGTCACCAAGACCACGTTTTACAAGCACTTCGAAAGCAAGGACGAGCTGATGGTCGCGGCCGTCCAGCGGCGCGACGAGTGGGAATCCCACCTCTGGGGCCACGCCGTGCGGAACATCGCCGGCGAAAACCCGGCCCGCTACCCGCTGGCCATGCTGGAGATCATGGACCTGGTCTTCAACGACCCGGATTTCCACGGCTGCATGTTCCTGAACACCGCGATCGAGTTTCCCAACCCGCACGACCCGGTGCACCAGGCGGCATCGAGCTTCAAGAAGCGGGCCCGGGACAACTGGCGCAACACCGCAATGGCCGCCGGGGCGTCGCCACAGAATGCCGAAACGTTCGCCGACTGCTTCACGGCCCTGATCGAAGGGGCATTGATCCTGCGGCAGGCGCACGGGCGGGACGACGCGGCCCGGGCGATTCGCCCGGCCGTTGAGCAGCTCGTGACCACGTATTTCCCGCAACAACCGGCTTCCCCCCGCGCGGCCGCCCGCCGAAAATCTCCATCGAAGCGAAAGACGGCGTAGCGCGAGCAGCCGCACATCCTCCCGCTCTCAGCGACAACAGGGCCGCGAAATCTCCGTTCGCACGCGGGCCTTCCCCTCCACAAACAGAGGAAACCGCCCGGAATCGCGACTACAATCCGTGTTTCCGGAATGCATCAACGACTGTGAGAAAATCCGATGTTCGACAATCTCAAAGCCCTCTCCCAACTCGGCCCGATGATGGCCAAAGCGCGGGAAATGCAGAGCAAAATGGCCGAGGTGCAAGCGCGGCTTCCGACGCTTCGGGCCCAGGGCACCGCCGGCGGATCGCTGGTCACGGTCACCGCTAACGGGCTGATGGAAATCATCGAGATCACGTATGCGACCTCGGCGCCGCTGACCGACACCGAACTGCTTGCCGACCTCACCCGCGCCGCCGTGAACCAGGCGCTCAAGAACGTCAAAGAGCTCGTGCAGAACGAAATGCAGGGCGCGGCCGGGGATATGGACATGAGCGCGTTCAAGGGGCTGATGGGCGGGGCGTAACCGCAGCACTTTCTTCACGGACCCGCGTCACGGATTCGGATTTCTTATGGCCGCCAATCCCCATTACACCGATTCGCTCCGCAAGCTGATGGAGATGTTCGGGAAGCTTCCCGGCGTGGGCTCGCGTTCCGCCGAGCGGATCGCTTTTCACATTCTCAAATCCGGCCGCGACGACGCCCTGGCTTTGGCCGACGCCATCCGCGCGGTGAAGGACCAGGTGAAGCACTGCTCGATCTGCTTCAACCTGACCGAAACCGATCCCTGCTCGATCTGTGCGGACCCCAACCGCGATCATGGCGTGATCTGCGTCGTGGAGCAGCCCAAGGACCTGCTGCAGCTCGAATCCACGAACATTTACCGCGGCGTGTACCACGTGCTGCTGGGGCGCATCGCCCCGCTGGAGCATGTCACGCCCGCCGAACTGACGATCCCGCAATTGCTGGAGCGCGTGAAGCCCGCCGCCGACCGCGACGCCCCCTCTCCCGTCCGCGAGATCAT
>JBEHXY010000512.1:0-2765 GCA_048498455.1 Planctomycetota bacterium
AACGTCGGCCTCCTCTCCGGCCACCGCACCTCCCTCGTCAAACGCGTCCTCCTCGCCATCGATCTCACCCCGCAAGTCCACGACGAGTGCCTCCGCAAAAACATCGACCTCCTCCTCGTCTACCACCCCCCCATCTTCAAACCCATCAAGCACCTCCGCATCAACGGCGACGAGCCCCCCGCACTCGCTGTCGCCCTCGCCTCCTTCGGCGTCTGGATCTACTCCCCTCACACCGCCCTCGACACCGTCGAAGGCGGCACCAACGACGTCCTCGCCGAGCGCCTGGGTGCAAAAACCACCGGCTCCTTCTCTCACTACCCCGCCCTCGGCCAGTACCTCAAACTCGTCACCTTCGTCCCCGAAGGCCAGATCGAACAAGTCGCTGACGCTGTCTTCAACGCCGGCGCCGGCCACATCGGACAACGCGCCAAGTACACCCGCTGCTCCTTCCGCACCCACGGCCACGGCACCTTCAAGGGCGACGACTCCACCAACCCCGCCGTCGGCTCGCCGGGCAATTACGAAGTCGTCCCCGAAATCCGCCTCGAAACCATCCTCCCCGTCTCGGCCGCCGGCGACGTCATCAACGCCCTCCGCTCCGCCCACCCCTACGAAGAACCCGCCTTCGACCTCCTCCGCATGGAAACCCCGCCCGAACAGGTCGGCCTCGGCCGCTACGCCGACCTCCCCAAGCCCGAACCCCTCGCCGCCTTCGCCGCCCGCGCCAAAAAAGAACTCGCTCTCCCCGCCGTCCAATTCATCGGCAACCCGCGCCAGAAAATCAAAACCCTCGCCATCGTCGCCGGCGCCGCCGGCCGCCTCCCCCTCGACCTCGCCAAAAAACATTACGACGCCGTCCTCACCGGCGAACTCAAACACCACGAACAACTCGCCTACGCCGCCGCCAACATCCCCGTCATCCTCCTCGGCCACCCCGACTCCGAACGCCCCATCCTCCAATCCCTCGCCGCCCGCCTCAAACAACAACTCCCCGCCCTCTCCCTCACCATCTCCCGCGCCGACCGCAGTCCCCTCACCCACCTCTGAAGAATGGCCTTGTCAGTAGTCACAAGGCCGAAGTATGTTCGTCTCGACAAATGCGCCACAAAGGAACCGACCGGTGCCCACCCGCCAGCTTCCCGCCCTCGCACGCATCCTGCTCTTCCTCTTTTCCAACGTCGTCATTCTCATCCTCGCGTCCGCCCTCTCCCCCAAATCTCCGGGCGTCGCGCAGCAACTCTCCATCAGCTTGATCGCCGCCCCCCTCACGTATGCACTGACCGTCGTGTTTACCCGCTGGGAACGCCTTCCGCTGCGCGATGTCGGCGCCGCATTTACCCGCGCGAGCCTTCGTCGCTTCGCCCTCGGCTTTCTGCTCGGCCTCCTCGTCGTCGCCATCTCCGCCCTTCATTTCACCCTGCTCGCCCACCCCACCTGGACGCGTACGCCCGGTACCACGCCCACCACTGCCGCGCTCATCTTCCTCTCCTACATCCTCCTCGCTGCACGCGAAGAACTGGCCTTCCGTGGCTACCCCCTCCGACGTCTCGCAACGCTCATCAGCCCCTACCTGTCCGTTCTTGTCCTCGCCCTGCTCTTTGCCTTTGAACACAAACTCGGCGGCTGGCCCTGGTCCTCAGCGATCCTCGGCGCCGGCGTCGGCGCACTCACCTTTGGCCTCGCCGCCATTTCCACCCGCGGTCTCGCGATCCCCATCGGGCTCCACGCCGCCTGGAATTTCGGCGACTGGCTTATCGGCGGCGAAGACATCCCCGGCCTCTTCACCGCCACTGCCTCCACCCCCAACGCCGCCGCTTTCCGCACCACCGGCTATGTCCTCACAATGTCTCTCACCGGCCTCGCCTTCCTCGTCTACTCCGGCCGACGCAGGCCTGCAAACCAACCCTGACTCGCCGCGTCCCGCCTCAATGCCCGGCCGTGACGATGCTCCGAGTGCGCGAACCGGTTTTGAGTCTCAGACAAGCGCCTCCTCCAACTTATCAAACGACCCCGTCCATCCCGCCGTCATCCCGGCGCGAATCTTCACGAACATCTCCACCTCCTCGCGCTTCACATCGCCGGTCGGTTCCCACCGCACCACCACCCGCGTGCCGCCCGCGTCTTCCTCCATCTCCACCGTCGTCATCATCACCTCCGGCCACACCGGCAACTTCGGATGCTTCGCCACCTTCCCCTCCTTGTCCACAATCTCTTGCGTGTACACCAGGCGCGCCCGCCCATCCGCCGGCCGCTCCATCTCCAGGATCTTCGTCCGCCCATACAACCGCTCGCCGCCCGGCAGCACCATGCAGTAAAACGTCCCGCCGCCCGGACGAATCTCCCCCTCGATGAACTCCATGCTCGCCCCCGCCGGTGGAATCCACTTGGCAAAATGACCCGGCACCGTCCACATCTCGAAGACCTTCTCCACCGCCGCCTCAAACCGCCGCGCGATCACAAACACCTCGCGCCCGGATTGCTCCTTCTCCACATACTCCGCCAGCCGGTCCCACGTCGAATTCCCGCTGGCCTTCTTGATGACCTGCCGAATATGCTCGATCCCCTCTGCCGTCGGTGTCGCCATCGTCATTTCCATCCGCGTCTTCCCGCCCTTCACCTCCGAAAACAGCACCGTCACCCGGAACAACGCCGGCCGCTCGTCGCTTCCGCCATGGTCGTACACCAGCTTCTTCTCCTTCTCCACCTCCAGATACTGCGTGGTGTTCGGCCAGTCGGTCCCGTCCGGCCCATGCATCGTGTACCGC
>JBEHXY010000513.1:0-2759 GCA_048498455.1 Planctomycetota bacterium
CCGGCGCTGGTGACCAGCCAGAGCGAAGTGATGGCGCTGGCGCGCCTGGTGCATCGCAAGAAGCCGCTGGACAAGCACCCGCTGATGACCGGCTGGCACCGCGAGTGCCTTGGCGAAAAGCTCGCGGAGTTCGTCGCCGGCACGCTGGGGGTCACGGTGCGGATGGAATCCGGCGAAATGCGCGCGGCCTTCGCGGTGTGAGGGAGCGGCGATGTGCGGCATTGCAGGCGTGGTGAAGTGGACGCATGAACCGGCGCCCTGGGCGGCGGGCGGGCGGGCGAATCTCGAGCAGATGGCCGCCGCGATCGCGCACCGCGGGCCGGATGGGGCGGGAGCGTGGGTCGATCCGCGGGGCGATCGCACGGTGGCGCTGGTGCATCGCCGGCTGGCGGTGATCGATCTTCCGTGCGGGGCGCAGCCGATGGCCAACGAAGATGGCCGCGTGCAGGTGGTGTTCAACGGCGAGATTTACAACCACGCGGAACTGCGGGCGGAGCTGCAGCGCGCGGGGCATGTTTTTGCGAGCGACCACTCCGACACGGAAGTGCTGGTGCATGGGTGGGAGGAGTGGGGCGAGAAGCTGCCGGAGAAACTGCTGGGGATGTTCGCGTTTGCCATCTGGGATTTGCGCGGAAGCGCCGGGGCGGAAGTCGACACGCTGTTTCTGGCCCGCGATCGCATGGGGCAGAAGCCGCTGTTTTACGCGACGCTGGAGGATGGGTTTGTGTTTGGCAGCACGATCGGGAGCGTGCTGGCGTGGCCGGAGGTGCCCCGGCGGGTGCCCCGGGAACAGATCGGGCTCTACCTGGTGCTGGGGTATTTTCCGGCGCCACAGACGGTTTGGCGGGACATCAGCGCGGTGCTGCCGGGGGCGTGGGTGCGGGTGCGGCGGGATCTGGTGGACGGCGGCCGTTACTGGACGCCGATGGGGGCGGTCGCGGCGGCGCCGAAGGACCCGGTGGGCGCGGTGCGCGGCGCGGTGGAGGCGGCGGTGCAGTCGCAACTCGTATCGGATGTGCCGATCGCCTGCTTTCTTTCCGGCGGAATTGATTCGTCGATCGTGGCGGCGGTGATGCAGGCGGCGGTGAAGCGGGCGGGCGGCGATTCCATCCGCACGGTGTCGGTGGGGTTTGCGGAGGCGGGCTTTGACGAGACGGGCTTTGCGGCGGAGGTGGCAAAGCGGATCGGCAGCGCGCACACGCGGCTGGAGGTGCGTGCCGACGAGCGCGTGATGGAGACGCTCACCGACCTGATGCGCCGCGGCCTCGGGCAGCCCTTCGCGGATTCGTCGATCCTGCCGACGTTTCGCCTGAGCGAAGCGGTGCGGTCGCTGGCGCCGGTGGCGCTTTCGGGCGATGGCGCCGATGAACTCTTTGGCGGCTACGACCGTTATCGCGCGATGCGGCTGCTCTCGCGGTGGGCGGGCGTGGCGCGACTCATGCCGCGCAGCGTGCCGGTGGGCTCGCCGGGCAAACAGGAAAAGTACCGGCGACTGGCGGCGGCGGCGCGGGCGGAGATTCCCTCGGAGCGCTACACGCGGCTGGTGGAATTGTTTTCGCCGGAGCTGGCGGAGGAGCTGCTGGGCGAGGCGGTGATGGACTGGTTTCCCCTGCCGGAGGAGTATGGGCTGGAGGAGGATGCGGATCCGGTGAAGCTGGCGCGGGTGCGCGATCAACAGGAATATCTGCCGGGCGACGTGCTGTGGAAGGTGGATTCCGCGGCGATGCAGGTGTCGCTGGAGGTGCGTTCGCCGTTCCTGGATCACCGCGTGGCGCAACTGGCCAACGGGCTGCCGGAGGAGTGGCTCCTGGCGGGGGGCGTGGGCAAGCGGGTGCTGCGCGAGGCATTTCGCGCGGAGCTGCCGCAGCGGGTGTTCGGGCGCGGAAAGCAGGGGTTCGGGGTGCCGATCGGCGCATGGTTCCGGGGAAACCTGCGCGGGCCGCTCACCGACCTGCTGCTGGGGGAAAAATCCTTCGCGCGGCGGCATTTGAAGCCGGCGGTGGTGGAGCGGCTGCTGATGGAGCACCAGATGGGGCAGCGCGATCACACGCACCGGCTCTTCGCGCTGCTGATGCTGGAAATTTTCTGGCGCGAATTTTCGCCCTCCCTGGAAGCCTAAGATTCGCCAGTTAGCGCGCTTGTCACCGACGATTTTCATTTTTTTCCGAGGTGACCTGTATGGCCGCAAAGAAGAAACTGCTGCGCGATCCCAGGGGCGGGCTGACCGCCGCGGGCCGAAAGCACTATGCGGAGAAGGAAGGGGCGCGGCTCAAGCCGGGGGTGAAGGGTCCCGCCGACACGCCGGAGAAAATGCGGCGCAAGGGCAGCTTCCTGCGGCGGCACTATGGCCACAAGCCCTTTCCGCTGGTGGATGCGAAGGGGCGACCGACGCGGTATGCGCTGCAGGCGCAGGCGTGGGGCGAGAAGGCGCCGGCGAACGACGAAGACGTGCGACAGCTCGCGCGCCTGGGGACGGAGTTGCTGAAACAATATCGATTGTCGAAGGAACGCGCCGGCAGTGGGCGGCCCTGAGCGATCTCAGGGACCCAGCTCGATGTGCGTGACGCGCCAGGCGCCGCCGCTGTAGGTCAGGCGTGCGCGGGCGGGGATGGTTCCGGTGTTGAACGCGGCGGTGCCGGAGACGTTGGCGTCGCTGTTGGTGATGTTGACGTTGTTGAAGGTGGTGTCGACGAAGGTGCCATGGGAGCTGATGAGGGCGGCATCATCGCGGAGGTCGTCGTCGGAGAGGCCGGCGGAGT
>JBEHXY010000514.1:0-2757 GCA_048498455.1 Planctomycetota bacterium
GGGCGTGGCCGAGGGGGGTGAGGGTGAAGCGGTGTTCGGGGTCCTGGGTGACGAGGCCGAGGTGACCGAGGGCGCGGAGGAGGCGGTGGAGGGAGGGGGCGTGGGAATGGGTGAGGGGGCCGAGTTCGTCGGCGGATTGCGGGCCGGCGGCGAGGTGGTCGGCGAGGTTGAGCTTGGCGGCGACGAAGAGGATCTGGGAGATCCAGTGGGCGGTGGCCATTTGAATGAGCTGGGCGTGCGGGGGGAGGGGGGGCGGGGCGTCGGTGGGCATGGAGGGGCCTCGGTAAACATGACGGTGGTATACTGCGTGCGGAAATAATACAGGAGCAGCGATGGTGGCGGACAACTGGCGTTTGCGGATTTCGGTGGAGGCGGGGGTGCATCACGGCGAGCCGGTGATTCGGGGGACGCGCGTGTCGCTTGCGGTGATCCTGGGAAGCCTGGCAGACGGGGACAGCGTGGAACAGATTCTGGCGAGTTATCCGCAATTGACGCGGGAGGATGTGGGCGCGGCGCTTCAATTTGCGGCGGAGGCTGTAAGCCGGGTCGACTTTGTCCCCGCGGGTGGTTCGTGATTGCAGTAAAGGTGGATGAGGATTTGCCGGAGGATGTGGTTGGGCTGCTTGCGGGGCGGGGAGTGGATGCGGTGAGTGTGCGCGGGTAGGGATGGAGCGGGTGGGCGGACGAGCATGTCCTGGCGGGCATTCAGGGCGAAGGGCGGTGGCTGTTCACGGCAGACAAGGGGTTTTCCGACGTGCGGCGGTATGCGCCGGGGACGCACCAGGGGATCGTGTTTTTTCGCGCGGAGCGGGAGAGCCGGGCGGCCTACGTGGCGTTGACGCGGATCCTGCTGGACTCGGTGGATTTGGCGGCGGTGCCGGGGGCACTGGTGGTGGTGTCGCATCGGGGGACGCGGATTGTCCGGGCAGCGGGCGGAGGAGGGGCCTAGCTTTCGCCTGTGTCCCGTGAGCACCGAAGTGGTGGGATTTTTGGGGGGCGAGTATAGTGGCGAGCTCCCTGTTTTTTCGTAATGACGACCAAGCACCTTTTTTCCCGGAGTGTGGGTTTATGGCCACGTTTGATCAGGTTGTGCATGCCAAGGCGATTGAGATTGCGAAGCTTTCGGCGCGGGCGACGACGGCGGCGGGCAGCGGGCATCCCTCGACGGCGATGTCCTTGGCGCACATCACCACGGTGCTGATGTACCACGTGATGCGGTGGGATCCTTCGGATCCGGCGAACCTGGGGAGCGATCGGCTGGTGCTCTCGGAAGGGCATGCGGTGCCGATCATTTATGCGGCGTGCGCGGACCTGGGTGTGACGATTTATCCGGGGGCGGTGGGGCACACGCGGGCGGAGAAGGACGATGGGCCGGGCAAGAAGATGACGGTGGAGGATCTGCTGACGCTTCGGGACATCAAGAGCCCGATCGACGGCCACCCGAACCCGATGATGGGCTTTCCGTTTTTCGATGCGGCGACGGGGTCGCTGGGGCAGGGGCTGAGCGTGGCGGGCGGGCTGGGGGCGGCGGCGCGGGTGGACAAGCACAACAAGGTGATTTACTGCATCATCGGCGATGGCGAATCGCGCGAGGGGCAGATCTGGGAAGCGATGGACTTCATCGCGGAACACAAGCTGTCGAATGTGGTGGCGATTTTCAACTGCAACGAGATCGCGCAGTCGGATTATGTCGCTCCCGCGCAGACGGCGGACGCCTTGCAGAAGAAGGCGGAGGCGTTTGGGTGGAAAGTGCTCAACGTGGATGGGCATGACCCGACAGCCCTGGTGAACGCGCTCAAGCAGCGGACCGAGGCGATGGTGGCGGGCAAGCCGCTGTGCATCGTGGCGCGGACGGTGAAAGGGTGGGGCGCCAACTCGCAGATGGGGCTGGGGCACCACGGGCATCCGATTGCCGAGAAGGATTTGGGGAATGTGCTCAAGGAGCTCGATGCGACGGGCGAGGAGCTGGGGGCGAGCGGGATCCCGGCGGACGAGAGCAAAAAGGTGCTGAAGATTCATCCGCCACTGGCGGCGCCGGCGAAGGGAACCGTGACCAAGCCGATGACGCTGAAGGAAGCGGCCGAGAAGGCGAAGCTGACGGATGCGCTGGTGACCAAGAAGAAGCTCTCGCCGCGGCGGGCGTTTGGTCTGGCGCTCGATGCGCTGGGGGCGAGCAACCCGAACGTGGTGGCGCTGGATGCGGACGTGAAGAACTCGACGTTTGCGCAGGATTTCGCGAAGAACCATGCGTCGCATTATTTTGAATGCCGCATTGCGGAACAGAACATGGTGAGCGCCGGGGCGGGGATGGCGTCGGGCGGGAAGATTCCGTTCATGAGCACGTTCGGGAAGTTTTTCTCGCGGGCGTTCGACCAGATCGAAATGGCGATCATTGGCGGGAGCAACATCAAGCTGGTGGGCACGCACATCGGCGTGACGCTGGCGGCGGATGGGCCTTCGCAGATGGCGATCACCGATGTGGCGATTCTGCGGGCGATCGGGCATGCCACGGATCACCGCGGCAAGCCGGCGGTGACGGTGCTCACGCCGAGCGATGCGGTGTCGGCGTATGCGATGGTGCTGGCGATGGCGGAGTGGCCCAGCGCGGTGTACCTGCGGGCGCTGCGTGCGGACACGGGCATCCTCTATGGCGAGAACGAGACGTTTGAGTTTGGGAAGTTCAAGGTGGTCAAGAAGGGGACGGGCAAGGGCAAGAAGCTGACGATCGTGACCAACGGCTACCTGGTGCACACGGTG
>JBEHXY010000515.1:0-2746 GCA_048498455.1 Planctomycetota bacterium
AACCCGAGGGGCCGCCGTTCCATGACTGCGGGATGCATTATGTGGATGTGGCGCGGTGGTATGCGCGGTCGGAATATGCGACGTGGCATGCGCAGGGAGTGCGGATGTGGAGCTATCGGGATCCGTGGTGGGTGCAGGTTCACGGCACGTTCAAGAATGGCGTGGTTTTCGATGTGACGCAGGGGTTTGTGTATGGGCAGCTGGCGAAGGACAAGACCCACAACTGCTATGTCGACTGCATCGGCACACAAGGGATTGCGCGGATGCGGCACGATTTCCACCTGGCGACGGTGGAGGTGCATGGCGTGCGGAACACGGTGACGCGTACGGCGCCCTTCAACGACAAGAAGCTGGACGTGATGGTGGACCTGTTCGCACGGTCACTGATCGCGGGAAAAAACCTGGGCTTTCCGACGGCGCGGGATGCGGTGATCGCGTCGGAGGTTTCGTGGGCGATGCTTCACGACGCGGTGCGCAACGGCGCGCCGGCGGTGGGAACGGCAGCGGAACGGGAAGAGATCCTGCAGCACCGGCGCGGGCTGCAGCAGGGATATGGTTTGCCGATTCGGCGGGACCTGGAGGCGGTGCAGCGGATGGGGCGGCTGGAGGAAGCGCGGGCGTGCGGGGAGTCGTCAGCGCACGGGGAAGGCGCGGACGCGGGACGCCGCGACGCATGCGCGTGAGGTTTCGACAAGGTGCGTCGACAGGGCTTCGACGCAAAGCGTCGCGGCACGCTGCCGCACTTAAAAAGCTTCGGGCATTTCGGTGTTTCCGGGGGGGAGTGCTCAGCCGGGAATCCGATTTGCTCAGCTAACCACCGCCGAGGGCAAGCGGCCCTGGTCATGACGACAGCGGCGCGATGTGGATCACTCCCGACAAGCGTTAATGAAATGGACCCCCATGAGCAGCACTTTTCTGATCACCGGCGGCGCCGGATTCATCGGGTCGCATCTCGCCAACGAGTTGCTGAAGCAGGGCCACCGGGTGCGGGCGCTGGACAATCTCTCGCCGCAGGTGCACGGCTCGGAGGGGCGGCGGCCGGAGTATCTGGATCCCGATGTGGAGTTGCTGATTGGTGACGTGCGGGATGCGGAGGCGGTGGAGAGGGCGCTGCGCGGGGTGGACGGCGTGTTCCACCTGGCGGCGGCGGTGGGGGTGGGCCAAAGCATGTACGAGATCGAAAAGTACACGAGCATCAACAACATCGGGACGGCGGTGCTGCTGGAGGCGTTGATCAAGCGGCCGGTGGAGCGGCTGGTGGTGGCCTCGAGCATGAGCATTTACGGCGAGGGGCTGTACGTGGGCCCGGACAACGTTCCGGTGGCGGTGAGTGAACGGGGCATCGATCAACTGCGGGCCCACGACTGGGAAGTTCGGAACGGCCGGGGCGAAGTGTTGAGCCCGGTGCCCACGCCGGAGAGCAAAACACCGACGCTGGCGTCGGTGTATGCGCTTTCGAAATATGACCAGGAGCGGCTCTGCCTGATGACGGGGCGGGCGTACGGGATACCCACGGTGGCGCTGCGATTCTTCAATGTTTTCGGCACCTGCCAGGCGCTGTCGAATCCTTACACGGGCGTGCTGGCGATTTTTGCGTCGCGGCTTCTCAACGGGCGGCCACCGCTGATTTTCGAGGATGGATACCAGCAGCGGGATTTTGTGAGCGTGAAGGACGTGGCCCGGGCGTGCCGCCTGGCGATGGATGTAAAAGCGGCGGCGGGGCAGGTGTTCAACATCGGGAGCGGCCGCTCGTACACGATCCGGCAGATCGCGGCGCGGATGGCCGAAGCCGTGGGCCGGCCGGACATCGAGGCGGAAATCACGGCGAAATACCGGGTGGGCGACATTCGGCACTGCTACGCGGACATACGGCTGGCGCGTGAGGTTCTCGGGTATGAACCGCGGGTCACGCTGGATGAGGGACTGGTGGAACTGGCGGAGTGGTTAGAAGGGCAGGTGGCGTTGGACCACGTCGCTGAAGCTCGCAAGGAACTCGATGCACGAGGGCTGGCGATATGACAACGAGGAACGACACCGGGAAAGACAAGCGGCGCAGCCCGGGCGGGGCTTGTGCGGAAGGGGGACGTGCAACGCGGCGGAACAGCGTGGGAATCGTGGAGTGGTTTCTGCCGGGGGAGCAGGCGCGGGTGGAGCGGGCGCTGGCGGACATTGCGGCGCTGGGGGTGAAGGAACTGCGGACGGGTGTTTCGTGGTACGACTACAAAACGGAACAGGGGCGGGAGTGGTATGAATGGCTGCTGCGGCATCTGGCGGGGCATGTGCGGGTGCTGCCATGCTTCTCGCACCGCGGGGCGTGGTGGGGATCGAGCCAGCCCTTTGCGCCGCCGCCGGATCTGCGTTCGTTCGCCGATTTCGTAGACGAAATGATCACGCGCTTTGGCGAGCACTTCGAATGGGTCGAACTGTGGAGCCAGCCCAACGGGGGGACGGCCTGGGATGTCACGCATGATCCCGCGTGGTTCAAATTTGCGGAGATGGTGGGGTCGGCGGCGTATTGGGCGAAGCAGCGGGGGAAGAAGACGGTGCTGGGCGGAATGCTTCCGGCGGATTCGTCATGGCTGCAGACGATGTGCGATCGCGGGCTGGTGGAATACATCGACGCGGTCGGCGTGCACGGGTTCCCGGTGACGTTTCACCACACGTGGGAGGGATGGGACGAGGCCATCGCGCGGGTGCGGGAGGTGCTCAAGCGGAACCGTTCGAACGCGGAAGTGTGGGTGACGGA
>JBEHXY010000516.1:0-2743 GCA_048498455.1 Planctomycetota bacterium
GTAGGATTTGAGAGCGGCGGCAATGAGGGTCCTTTGGGTGTTGTGGCGGCTGTGCGCAAGAAGCCCCGGGGTGATACGGGGGATGGGGGAAGGCGGATGTTTGGCCGGGGGAAAGGGGGGCTGCTAAGATTGGGGCATGGTTCGGTCTACCGATAATGGCCGTGGTGGGGGGGACGGGGGGGCGCCGGGCGTGATTGAACGGCTGCTGAAGCAGGCGAAGCTGCGTCGGACGCCGGTGCGCGCGGGGGTGCTGGAGGTGCTGGCGAGCGCGACGCGGCCGCTGGGGGCGGTGGAGGTCCTGGAGAAACTGCCGCCGCAAACCGACGCGGTGACGGTGTACCGGACGCTGAACACGTTCACGGGGAAGAAGATCGTGCACCGGGTGCGGGGGGAGGACCGGGTGTGGCGGTATGCCCTGGGGGATTCGCAGGCGACGGCGGCGCACCAGCATCCGCATTTTGTGTGCGAGAGTTGCGGGAAGGTGGAGTGTTTGCGGGATGCGACGATACCGGCGAGTTTTGTGACGTCGCTGGGGGTGGGGGCGAAATATGTGGTGCATTACCCGGAGGTGGTGCTGCACGGGGTGTGTCCGCGGTGCGGGTGAGGAATGGGGCGGCATGGGAAGGGGGATCGGGAGCCTGCAACGGTTTCCGGCAGGGGGAACATCGGCTAAAATGGCACGTTTCGCTCAGGAGCGTCCATTATGGCCGGGTCGGTTGAACAGGAACTGGGAAGCACGCTGAATTTGAAGCTGGATCCGCAGGGGCTGATCACGGCGGTGACGGTGGATGCGGACTCGGGGCGGGTGCTGATGGTGGCGTTCATGAACCCGGCGGCGCTGGAGAAGACGCTTTCGACGGGGAAGGCGACGTACTGGTCGCGGTCGCGGCAGAAGTTCTGGGTGAAGGGGGAGGAATCGGGCAACACGCAGGAGGTGGTGGGGGTGACGATTGATTGCGACCAGGACGCGGTGGTGGTGCGGGTGCGGCAGAAGGGGGCGGCGTGTCACAATGGGTTTGAGAGCTGCTTTTACCGGCAGATCGTCGCGGGGGAGGCGGGGGGCCTACAATTGAAGACCGTGGACGAACGGGTGATGGATCCTGGGCAGATGTACAGGAAATAAGATTTTCGGTTCGCCAGCGGTGGCCTGCTTCAGAAAGGAAACGATCGCCATGAGTTCCTCAACCGCCCCTGTGACTTCCACCAAGATGCCCGACGTGCAGGGCGCCGCCGACGTACGCAACGTGGCGATCGACAAGGTCGGGGTGAAGGGGGTGCGGTATCCGATCACGCTGCGGCAGGCATGCGGGGGCGAGCAGCACACGGTGGCGACGATCAATTTGTACGTGTCGCTTCCGAAGCACAAGAAGGGGACGCACATGTCGCGTTTCCTGGAGATTCTGAATCACCACCACCGGTCGATCACGCCGGAGCAGATCATCCCGATCCTGCACGAGATGAAGACGAAGCTGGACGCGCAGGAAGCGCACATCCACATGGAGTTTCCCTATTTCATCGAGAAGGCGGCGCCGGTGACGGGGGCGCGCGGGCTGATGGATTACCTGTGCACGTTTGAGGGGACGAGCAACGGGAGTGACGATTTCATCCTGGGGGTACGGGCGCCGGCGACGAGTTTGTGCCCGTGTTCGAAGGAGATTTCGGTGTACGGCGCGCACAACCAGCGGTGCGAGATCACGGCGCGGGTGCGGCCGAACGGGATGCTGTGGATCGAGGACCTGGTGAAGATCATGGAGGGGGCGGCGAGCGCACCGGTGTACGCGGTGCTGAAGCGTCCGGACGAGAAGTACGTGACGGAGCAGGCGTTCGACAACCCGAAGTTCGTGGAGGACATCATCCGGGACCTGGCGGTGGGGTTGAACAAGGAAGAGAAGGTGAAGTGGTATTCGATTCAGTCGGAGAATTTTGAGTCGATCCACAATCACAATGCGTATGCGATGATCGAGCGGGACAAGCGGGAGTGAGGGGTTTGGGGCGGAGGGGGAAGGATTCTCACGAAGAGCGCGGAGGGCACCCACGAGGGGGACGATGGGGTGGTGGGGAACAGGGTGCTCGGAGGGAGCGCGCACAAGGGCGGCGTGAAGGAGGGTTGCGATGGACGATGGGCCCCGGCGGGATTTATCGGATGGGCGCAAGGCGGCGTATTACGTCGGGAACGCGGTGAGCGTGATCGGGCTGCTGCTGTTTCTTTCGGTGTTTCTGACGTTTGCGATGCACTTCGGGGATTTTTCGAATTTTGAGGCCGATGCGCGCTCGTCGATGTTCCGGGCGATCAGCGGGATCGTGCTGGTGGCGGTGGGGCAGGTGATCGCGCGGGTGGGGAGATCGGGAATGGCGGGGTCGGGGGTGTTGCTGGATCCGCAGAAATCGCGGCGCGACCTGGAGCCGTGGAATCGGGCGACGGGGGGGATGGTGGCGGACACGCTGGATGAGATTCCGCAGATCAAGGGGCTGGCGGGTGGCGCGCCGGCGGAGCCGACGGTGAAGGTGCGATGCAGGAAGTGCGGCGCGTTGAACGATGAGGACGCGAAGTTCTGCAAATCCTGCGGGCAATCGCTGTAGGTTCGGGCGGCGGGTTCCGCGGCGCGCCTGGTCACATGCCCATGTCGGATTTGGTGAGGATGGCCTCGTAATCCATGCCGGGGGCTTCCTTGAGGATGTTTTCGCGGCCACCTTCGAGGCGGTCGAGGGCGACGACGACCTTGACGACGGTGGCGCCGGCGGC
>JBEHXY010000517.1:0-2720 GCA_048498455.1 Planctomycetota bacterium
GGGGGGCGAGATGCAACAGAAATCGGGCGGGGGAATGCGCGAAGGATGGGGGCGAGGGGGCGCGTCAGTTGCCGAGGGGGCGTTCGTTGAAGCGGCTGGTGCCGGCGGGCAGGGTGAAGGTGTCGACGGGATCGGGATGGAGCGGGGAGAAGGTGGGGAAGTCGGGGATGATGGCGGCGGAGCACGGGCGGGTGATGCAGCGGGTGATGGGCGCGGGTGGGCGACCGGGGAGGTGCGCGATGGACGGCGTGGCCGGGCGTCCGCTAGGATTGGCTCCATGGCGAAAAAGAAGAAACGCGGTGGCGCGGGCGGCGAGCCCGAGGGCCAGGTGACCGAAGCGCCGACGTGCAGTTGCCTGCTGTTGTGCGATGACGTGGTGATTTCGACGGCGCAGGACAAGCATGTGCTGCAGGGGGTGATCGGGAGCTTCGGGCTGCCGGCGGTTCCGGCGATCGCGGGGAATTTCGTGGCGTATTTGCGGGTGTCGAACGTGTATCCGTCGCAGCGGTTGAGCGTGCGGTTTGAGAATGCGGCGAGCGGGGAGATCCTGTTCGAGTTTGAGGCGAGCTTTGTGAGCCAGAAGGATCCGCTGGAGGTGCACACGCTGGTGTCGCGGATTCTGCCGTTCGAGGTGAAGGAGTTCGGGCGGCACATTTTGAGCGCGGTGTACAACGGGATGCCGGTGGCGCAGACGCCGGTGTATGTGGTGGAGATGGAGGGGTGACGGGCGGGATTGGGGGATGGGTTCAACTGGTGAAATTGGGGCGGCGTTTGCGCAGGAGTGGCAGGGCGAGGGTAAGGAGGGCAAGGGAGGCGGGTTCGGGGACGGAGGTGGGGAGGAGGGTGAAGGCGGGGGTCATGTTGGCGTTGGCGGGGTTGAGGGCGGGTGCGATGATGAGTTGGCCGTTGGCTCCGTCACGGGTGGCGCCATCCCAGACCGCGATGGTGGCAGCCTGGGCGGTGGCCGCGGCGTGGAGCAATAGCAACGGAAGTGTCTTGGGGAAGAGGCGATACATGATGGGGACCTCCTCCAGGAATGGAATATAACCCGGGAACTGTGCGGCGACGGCCATTTCCCGATTGCCGGCGGGTGGAGAGCGGGTTTGCCGCTGGCCGATAAGGAGTGATGGCGCACGGGATAACCACCGATTGGTTGTGCGTTGCCTCGCCGCGCGGTTATACTCCATCCGACCATCCGGATACTAGGATAAATAAGCCATGCATATTCACGACATTCTCGCGGCGCACAAGACGACGTTTTCGTTTGAGTTTTTTCCGCCCAAGACGGATGAGGCGGCGGAGACGTTGTTTGGGCATGTGCGGGAGCTGGAGGGGCTCAAGCCGTCGTTTGTGTCGGTGACGTATGGGGCGGGCGGATCGACGCGCGAGCGGACGCACAACCTGGTGGTGCGGATCAAGGAGACGACGGCGCTGGATGCGGTGCCGCATTTGACGTGCGTGTGTCACGGGCGGGAGGAGTTGGGGCGGATTATCGGGCGGTATGCACAGGCGGGGGTGTCGAACATCCTGGCGCTGGGCGGGGACCCCCCCGCCGGGGCAGGCGCGTACGACCGGGCGCAGGATGCGTTTCCGCATGCCGCGGGGCTGGTGGAGTTCATTCGGGAGTTTCGGGAGCATCCGGATCCGCGGGGGTTCGGGATTGGGGTGGCGGGATTTCCGGAGGGGCATCCGGGGACGCCGAACCGGCGGCTGGAGATGGATTATCTGAAGGCGAAGGTGGATGCGGGGGCGGATTACATCGTGACGCAGTTGTTTTTCGACAATCATGATTTTTATGATTTTCGGGAGCGTTGCGAGCTGTCGGGGATCAAGGCGCCGATCCTGGCGGGGGTGATGCCGATCACGAGTTTGCCGACGTACAAGCGGATCCCGGAGCTGGCGCTGGGGGCTCGGTATCCGGGGAAGCTGCAGCGGGCGATCATGCGTGCGGGGGAGGATGCGGAGGCGGTGAAGCGGGTGGGGATTCACTGGGCGACGGAGCAGTGCCGGGATTTGCTGGACAACCAGGTGCGGGGGATTCATTTTTACACATTGAATCATTCGCATGCCACGCGGGAGATTTACCGGAGCCTGGGGGCGAGCGATTCGGGGGTTTTGCGGCGGTGACGGGCGCGGGGGGTGGTATGCTGAGCGGCATGATTCCTTTCCCGGCGGGAGACGGCCATGGTGCGCAGCGCGTGGATGTTGATGGGGATGATGGCAGCGGTGGTGGGCGTGGCGCTGGGGGCGGCGCCGGGGGGCGGGGCGGATCCGCTTATCGAGAGCCGAAACATCCAGGCGGAAATGGATGCGCTGGCGAAGGCGCCCGAGGTGAAACGGGTGCTGGCTCTGGAGGACAAGCAGGGGGCGCTGTACCAGGAGTCGGACAAGCAGCAGCAGGCACTGCGGGAGGAATTAAGCAGGGCGGAGGACACCCCGGCGTGGGCGCAATATGTGGCGAAGCGGGACGCCCTGGAGCAGCAGCGCGAGGAAGTATGGGCGAAGGAGCGGCGGGCCATGGCGGCCGCGGCGAAGGATATTTACGAAGCGCGGCACAAGGAGCTGACCGCGAGGGGGGCGGGGGATCTGCCGATGGGGCGGGCACTGGGCTTGGAACCGCTCACGTTTCCGCGGGTGGATGGTTCGACGTCCACCCATCCGCTGGCGGTGATCGTGACCGCGCGCCTGCTGGGGCTTTCCTATGCGTGGGACTACCCGGA
>JBEHXY010000518.1:0-2715 GCA_048498455.1 Planctomycetota bacterium
AATCGATAGGTGTGGGAACAGCCTACTAAATGGGATCGGCAAATGAAACGGATTTTGTGGCGAAATGGGGCGTTTTCGGGTCGAATACGGCGAAACGAAGATGGCGGCGGAACTCAGCCGCAGGTGATGGAGGAAAACATGGTGACACGGACGCTCTCGGCGATGGGTATTGTTACGGTGTGCCTGCTGGCGGGCTGCACGGGCAGCAACACGGAGGCGGGGAAGGAGCGCAAGGCTACGGCGAGCGCCGGGGCGAGCGGCGGTCCGCACCTCCAGATGAATGGCGACGTGGCGCAGTTGATGGTGGACGGGCGGCCGTTCCTGGTGCTGGGCGGGGAACTTCGCAACTCGGCGTCGACGAGCCTGGCGCACACGGCGCCGATCTTTCCGCAATTGAAGAAGGAGCACCTCAACACGGTGCTGGCGGCGACGAGCTGGGAGCTGGTGGAGCCGCAGGAGGGGAAATTTGATTTCGCACTGGTGGATGGACTGATCCGGCAGGCGCGGGCATCGGACATGAAGCTGGTGCTGTTGTGGTTCGGGAGCTGGAAGAATTCGTTTTCGCATTATGTGCCGGGGTGGGTGAAGGAGGACACGACGCGTTTTCCGCGGGTGGTGCTGGGGAATGGCAAGACGACGGAATGCTTGAGCGTGTTTGGGGCGGAGAGCGCGCAGGCGGATGCGCGGGCATTCGCAGCGATGATGCGGCACGTGAAGGCGATCGATGGGGGGCGGCACACGGTGATCATGGTGCAGGTGGAAAACGAGGTCGGCGTGCTGGGGGCGTCGCGCGATCACAGCGCGGGGGCGGAGGCGGCGTTCGGGCAGCAGGTGCCGGCGGAGCTGACGGGTTATCTGCAGAGCCACAAGGGGAAACTGCTGCCGGAGTTTGCGCAGGCATGGCAGGCGGCGGGCGGGAAGACGAGCGGGACGTGGGAGGAGGTGTTTGGCAAGGGGAGCGGGCAGTCGCAGGGGGATGAAGTGTTCATGGCGTGGAACTATGCGCGGTACATCAACGGGGTGGTGGAGGCGGGGAAGCGGGCGTATGACCTGCCGATGTTTGTGAACACGTGGATCGTGCAGCCGACGGACAAGGGGCCGGGGGATTATCCGAGCGGAGGCGCGGAGGCGCATGTGCACGATGTGTGGCAGGCGGGGGCGCCGTCGATCGATTTGTTGTGTCCGGACATTTATCTGCCGGACTTTGAGGAGATCGTGCAGCGGTACGGGCGGAACCAGCCGGCGATTTTTGTGCCGGAGAGCGCGGGCGGGGCGGTGGGCGCGGGGCGGGCGTTTTATGCGGTGGGGGCGGCGCGGTCGCTCGGGTATTCACCCTTTGGGGTCGAGGCCGTGGCGCGGGCGGGCGGCGGTGGGGGAGGGGCGGGCGCGGGGAATGGGCCGGCGGCGGCGACGTTGTCGGATGCGTATGAGGCGCTGGAGGGGATGATGCCGGTGATCACGAAGGGGCAGGCAGAGGGGAAGATCGGCGCGGCGATCGTGGGCGGTGGGCGGCAGAACGCGGACCTGACGCTGGGCGGGTACACGATGCATGTGGGGGTGCGGCAGACGCGGCGGCCGGGCGGGCCGGCGGGGACGGGCGGGGCGGCGACGGAGGGGGGCTATGCGATGGTCATCGCGACGGGGGAGAACGAGTTTGTGATGGCGGGGAGCGGGTGCGAGGTGCGGTTTGCGCCGACGGATGGGAAGGCGGTGGGGCTGGTGTCGGTGGATGAAGGGACGTATGTGAACGGGGTGTGGAAGCCGGGGCGGCGGCTGAACGGGGATGAGGTGATGCTGTCGAACGGCTATGACGTGGCGGAGCGCGCGGGGGCGCTGGAGGCGGGGACGGGGGTGAAGTTTGAGCCGGGGGCGGTGGGGGTTCGGAAGGTGAAGGTGTATCGGTACTGAGGGCACACGGCCTGGTGGCGATGCAGGCGCGAGTGAGGGAGACTTTGTATGGAGGTCGCTTCTCGAGAGTGGCCGATGGTTCGGCGGTTGGCGGGTGGGTGCGTGTTGGCCTTCATAGTGGGGGTGATGGGGTGTGATCCTGCGCCGCGGGCGCGGATTTACAACCATGTGGGACGGGACCTTGCGATATCCGTCTCTGGAGAGCGGGCGCGGGTGGTGAAGGCGGGGGAACGGTGGGAGGGGATTTTTGTGCTGGCCGAGCGGCCAATCCAGGTTGAGGCGGGCGGGGAGACGTGGCAGTATCCGAAGGCGGCCCTGCCGCGGGAGTATTGGGGGGCGTCCCTGGCAACGCGCATTTACCTGCTGCAGGTGGAGCCTGATGGGCGGATGGTGGCGGTGCGGGAGCAGGATTTGCGCGGCGGGCGGGCGGCGGAGGTGGTGCCGGAGCAGCCGGTGGGGTTTCCGTTGCGGGGGAAGTGAGGGGAGGAGCCGAGGGTTAAGTGGTTAAATTGTTAAATGGTTAAGTGGGGGGAGCGCGGGGTGTGGGCGGGACGCCGCGACGTGGCAAGCTCGCTCGGGGGTCGGTATGGGAGGTGGGGGGTTGGGTCGTGGGCGCGGGGTTGTTTTTTTGGGGTGGTGGGGGGAGACTTGGGGGATGGGATTGAAGCGGGTTGAGCATGCGAGTGGGGTGGTGGTGTATCGGTCGCCGTTGTTGGAGGCGGTGGGGGTGGCGCATGGGTTTTCGACGCGGGTGGGCGGGGTGTCGGGGGGGGAGTTTGGGACGCTGAATTTCGGGAATGCGGCGGG
>JBEHXY010000519.1:0-2714 GCA_048498455.1 Planctomycetota bacterium
GAAGGCGACCGACGAGGACATGCTGAACCAGCGGTTCTGGGGGTCCGGCGGGACGTATTACAACTACAAGTTCAGCGCCCCCGCGCAGGCGATGACGCTGGAGGAGTTGCTGGCACTGGAGGTGGACCCGAAAGAGGAAGCGGTGGCGACGGGGCAGATTCGACGGACGGAGAAGGACTACCTGATGGAGACGCATTGGACCTTTGTGCCCGCGGATCGGAAGGACATCACGTCCATGAACGACCGCGATCGAGAGGACCCGTTTTTCGACCTCTCGTATGCGCAGGCGGGCATGTACTCTCCCTACGCGGCAGCGACGGCGGCGATCGCTGCCCGCACGCACAAGGCGATCGAGCAGTATCGGAAGGACCTGGCGGACCCGGACGTGCAAGCGGAATTGAAACCTGTGGGAACGACGTTCGGCGCGATGCGCGTGAGCATGAAGTTGTACAAAGGCATGCCCCATGTACCGGGTGAGAAGCCGGAGGACGTGGCCGTGCAGGAGACGTTCACGCCGGTGGGCCTGGGGGTGGTGGCGGAGCGGGTGGTGCGGTATGCGCCGGAATACGGGTATCGGCCGCGGGCGATACAGACGATGGCGGACGGGAAGGTGCATGCGTTCATCATGGTGTTCCGCTGGGCGAACATCGGGACAGCGACCGCGCCCGAATGGTACGTGACGGAGACCTGGATGGCCGAGTTCCAGCCGGAGCAGCGTGACGGGCAAGGCAAGTTGCTGCCGCAGGCGGGGACGCGTGGGCACTCGGTGATGGACATCGAGAAGATTCAGCGGGTGCCGGTGCTGCTGACGTATCCGTGGACGCCTGGCGCGCGGACGAGTGCGTATCCGCGGTTGCCGGCGGATCTGGCGACCAAGCCGGGGAATCATCAGAAGGATTGAGGGGGGCTTGGGTGCGAGCGGTGGTTCCTGGACGCCGGCCTGTTCGCCGCGAAGGGGTCAGCCGCCGAATTTGCTGAGGAGGAAGGCGGCGAGGAAGCCCAGGACAGTGATGAGGCCGGCGAAGTTGTGAGCATATTCGTAGGCCTCGGGCATCATGGTGTCGGCGAGCATGGAGAGGATGGCGCCGGCGGCGACGGCGGTGGTGGCGGCGATGATGTCGGGGGAAAAGTGGCCAAAGATTGCGTAGCCGGCCCAGGAGGCGACGCCGGAGATGAGGGCGATAGCGGTCCAGACGCCGAAGACGTAGGTCTTGGAGCGGTGGGCCTTGCGCATGCCGGCGGAGGAGGAGAGGCCTTCGGGGACGTTGGAGAGGAAGATGGCGATGACGGCGACGAGGGAGACGCCGCCGCCAGCGAGGAGGGTGGTGCCGATGACGACGGATTCGGGGATGCCGTCGAGGAGGGCGCCGACGGCGATGGCGAGTCCGGAGCCGGCTGAGTCGGCTTCGGAGGGTTGCTGGGTGCCGGAGCGTTTGCGGTGTTTGGCGCCGTGCCGGGCGAGGAGCCAGTTGGCGAGGGTGTAGACGGCGGCGCCGCCGACGAAGCCGATGGCGGTGGAATCGAAGCCGCCTTTTTTGAAGGCTTCGTCCATGAGTTCGAAGGAGAGGGCGGAGATCAGGGTGCCGGCGCCGAAGGCCATGATGGCGGCGATGAGGCGCTGGGGGAGTTTGATGAAGTAGCCGACGGCGGCGCCGAGGAGGAGGGCGGAGCCGGCGAAGAGTCCCCAGAGGCCGGCGGCGAGGGAGGGGGGCATGGGCGGGTGTCTCCTGTTTTCAAAAGAACTAGCCGAGGTGGAGGAGGTGGCTGATCTGGTGGCGGTGGTGGGTGACGAATTCGTAGAGGGCGGAGCCGAGCTTTCGGGAGATGGCGAGGCCGAGCAGGGGCGAGAAGAAGCGGATGACGGGGAGGATGCGGGAGAGGGCGACGACGGCATCGTAGCCATAGTGGAGGCGGCCGGCGGGGGTGAGGAAGTGGACGGATTGCATGGCGCATTGCGGGGGGATCTGGGGGAATCTGGCGATGAGCCAGGGGTTGGCGGCGTTGATGAGGGCGAGGGGGCGGCGGGCGTGGTGTTGGGCAAAGGAAGCGGCGATGCGGCAGAGACCGCAGGTGCCGTCGTAGAAGAGGATGAAGTAGGGTTTTTGCGTCGGCATGGGGAGCGCGGGGCAAAGGGGGTGCCGCGGGGGGATGGGGAAGGGGGAAACGGCGGAAATTTTTTTGGAGGCGGTTGTCGCGTGGATGGAGAAGCGGTGTGCGCTCGGGCATCGCGGGTGGGCGGATCATCGTTGAGCGGCCAATGTCCCCCCGGGGGTCAGGGGCGGGCTGGGATGGGGTAGGGGTGGGTGTGGAGGAGGAGGGCGACGCGGCTGAGGAGGATGGCCTGGAGGTCGGAGTGGAAGCGCGGGTCGGCTGCTCGCTGGTTGCGGCCGTCGGAAACGAAATCGCCGGCGTAGATGTTGACCCGGGTGGCGGAGGGACTGAGGGCGGTGGTGACGATGGAGACGCTGGAGGTGGCGGAGGAGACTTCGAAGAGGCCGTCCACGGCGGTGGAGCGGTTTTGGGAGACGACGAGGCGGAGCTGGCTGAATTCGCTGGCGAGGGCGGTGTTGACGTCGTCGAGAGGAAGCGATGCGACCATGAAGTTGCCGTTGGCGGAAGGGGCGGCGGGGGCGCTGGTGTCGGGGCTGTCGGCGGCGCGGGTGGCGGCGACGGGGGCGGGGGGATCAGGAGGGAGGGCGGTGGTGGTGCAGGCG
>JBEHXY010000520.1:0-2705 GCA_048498455.1 Planctomycetota bacterium
GTTGGGGCAGAAGATGCCGTCGATGGAGAGGGTGCCGTCGGGATTTTTGTAAGCGGCGAGGAGGTTTTCGGCGGCCTTGGTGCATTGGTCCTGGGTGGCGCCGCCGTACTTGTTGATGTTGACGAGGTTGATGCCGGGGTTTTCCTTGAGGGCGTCGATGGCGCCCTGTTCGCGTTCGCCGGTGGAGGCGGAGCCTTCCTGGTAGCGGAGCATGATGACCTTGCCTTTGCCGCCGAGTTGTTTGGCGAGTTCCTTGCCGCCCATGTAGCCGCCCTTTTTGTTGTCGGTGGCGACGAAGGAGGTGTATTTGTCGGATTTGACGGCGGAATCGATGATGATGGTGGGGATCTTTTTGCCGGCGGCTTCATCGACGACGCCGGCCAGGGCGTCGGCGTTGTTGGGAGCGAGGACGATGGCGTCGACGTGAAGGTTGAACATGTCTTCGACGACGGAGATTTCCTCAGAGGACTGGTCTTCCTTGAGCGAGCCCTTCCAGATGATTTCGACGGGCTGGGTGGCGGCGAGTTCGTCGGCGGCTTTTTGAGCGCCGGCATGGACGGCTTTCCAATAGGGGGAGGTCGTGCCCTTGGGGATCACCGCGATCTTGAGCCGCTTGCCATTGGTTTGCCCGGCGACGCCGGTGGTGGGATTCGTGGTGGTGGTGGTGCCGCTGCCGTTGTCGCCGCATCCGGTGAGCATGGCGGCGGCGAGGGTGCAGGCGGTGAGGAGAGCTGCCAGACGCATGAATGTCCCCTGTGAGAGAGTTTCGGAAGTGAGCGGGCGGAGGCCCGGAGAGACGCGGTTTAGAATTCGATGATGGCTTTCAGCACGCCGCTGTTGGGGGCGACCCACGAGGGAAATGTGTCGACAAGGGCGTCGGCGGTGGCGCGGTGGGTGATCCAGGGGCCGGTGCTGATTTTGCCTTGTTCTATCATACGGATGATACGGGAAAAGTCGCCGGGGAGGGCGTTGCGGGTGCCGAGCAGGGTGGTTTCGCGGCGGTGGAATTCGGGGTCGTTGAGGGTGAAGTCACCGGGGAAGAGTCCGACGTAAACGAGGCGGCCGCTGTTGGCGAGGTATTGGAGGGCGTTCATCATGGAGCCGGCGTTGCCGGTGGCGTCGAGGACGGCGGTGGGCATGTCGCCGTGGGTGAGATCACGGAGTTTTTCGAGGGGGTTGTCGTTGGCGTTGAGGGTGTCGGCGATGCCGAGCTTTTCGCGGCAGAAGGCGAGACGGGAGTCGGAGACATCCATGACGATGACGCGGGCGCGGGCGGCGGCAAACTGGATGACCGAGAGGCCGATGGGACCGGCGCCGATGACCAGGACGGTTTCGCCTTCTTCGACCTGGGCGCGTTCGACGGCATGAGCGCCGATGGCGAGGGTTTCAACGAGGGCGATCTGTTCGTAGTGGAGGTTGTTGGCGGGGTGAAGTTTGCGGGCGGGGAGGGTGAAGGCTTCGCGCATACCGCCGTCGATGTGGACGCCGAGGACCTTCATGTTGGCGCAGCAGTTTCCGCGGCCGCGGCGGCAGGCGATGCATTTTTCGCAGTTGATGTAGGGTTCGACGGAGCAGCGGTCGCCGGGTTTGACGTTGGAGATGCCGGGGGCGACGGCGAGGACTTCGACGCCGAGTTCGTGGCCGAGGATGCGGGGGTAGGTGAAGAAAGGTTGTTTACCGGCGAAGGCGTGGGTGTCGGTGCCGCAGACGCCGACGCGGTGGACGCGGACGAGGGCTTCGCCGGGGCTGGGCTCGGTGGGGCGCGGGGTGTCGCCGAGGGTGAGACGGCCGGGTTCCTGGAGGGTGATGGTCTTCATGCAAGGATCTCGCGGGTTTTTACGGGATCAGGAGGACGGGGCGGCAGGGGGCGCCGCTGTGGGCGCGGAGGTTGATGGGGAGCGACAGGAACTGGAGCGGCTGGCGGAGGCGGAAGACTTCTTCGGGGAAGTGGAGTTCTTCGACGATGAGGACGGGGTGGGAGAGGAGGACGGCGTGGCAGGCGCCGTCGCCGATGGAGAAGTGGTCGATGCCGACGCCGCGGGCATTGTTCTCGGCGAGGAAGCGGGCGCCGTCGACGGTGAGGACGGGGGACTCGTGGAGCCATTCGCGAGTCTTTTCGCGTTTGTCGCCAAAGCCGGTGGCGAGGAGGATCCAGTGGTCGGCGATGGGGGCGTCGGCGAGTTTTTGGGAGAGGAGGGCGGCGGAGATCTGGCCGTTGGCGGGGATGCCGCGGAGATCGACGATGCGGGCGGGGCCGGTCCAGCGGTCGAGGGGGAAGGCGTCGATGGGGCGGCCGTTTTTGAGTTTGTGGAGGGGGGCGTCGACGTGGCTGCCGGTGTGGGAGGCGAAGGAGAGTTGTTCCATGTGCCAGGTGTCGGGGTGGTCGGCGGCGTGGTCAGCGGTGATGGTGATGCTGACGGGCGGGTGCACCGGACAGTTCGGGCAGGCGTCGAAGAGAGGTTGGGAGAGGTCGATGATTCGCATGAGGCCGGAAGTAAGGAGTTGGAAGTTGGAAGTTGGAAGGGTTCTAGTTGTTCTCCGGGCGGCCGCTGGGCCAGGTTTGGTTGTGGATGGCGGCGAGGATTTTCTGGACGTCGGCGAGGAGTTGGGGGTCGAGGGGTTCGGCGGCCCACTTGATGTTGTTGGCGATGTTTTCGGGGCTGGCGGTGCCGACGAGGGTGGTGGCGATGCGGGGTTCGGCGACG
>JBEHXY010000521.1:0-2704 GCA_048498455.1 Planctomycetota bacterium
CTTCAAACTTGAAGCGGCGATGGCGGGCTTCGGGGTGGAGGTGCAGGGAGCGGTGTGTGCGGACCTGGGGGCGAACGTCGGGGGGTTCACGGATTGCCTGCTGCAGCGCGGGGCGGCGAAGGTGTTCGCGGTGGACACGGCGTACGGGGTGCTGGCGTGGACGCTGCGGAAGGATCCGCGGGTGGTGGTGATGGAGCGGCACAACGCGCTGCATGTGAAGCTGCCGGAGAAGGTGCAGCTGGCGGCGGTGGACGTGGGGTGGACGCGGCAGGAGAAGGTATTGCCGGTGGTGGCAACGTTGCTGGACGAGAGCGGGCAGGTGCTGACGCTGGTGAAGCCGCACTACGAGAGCGAGGCGGCACGGATTCAGCGCGGGGTGCTCAGCAAGGAGCAGAGCGAGGCGATGTTGTGGCAGGTGGTCGAAGGAATCGAGCGAGCGGGCTGGCAGGTGCGCGGGGTGATGCGGAGTCCGATCGAGGGGCAGAAGGGGAATGTGGAGTATGTGGCGTGGCTTTCGCGGTCGCAGGCTGCAGTGGGAACGGGATGAGCACGAAGGCACGAAGGATGGAAGGGCACGAAGTTGGACGAGTATTGACGGGTGGTTGCGGGTGAACGGGGAGTGTGGGTGAGGCAATTTTGGATGTGACACAAAACGGGAGTGGTGATGGCTGGTGAGATTCGGGTGGCGGTGGTGGGGGTTGGAAATTGTGCGAGTACGCTGGTGCAGGGGGTGACGTTTTATCGGCGGGAGCCGGGGGAGGAGACGGGGTTGATGCATCCAGAGATTGGTGGGCTGAAGGTGGGGGACATTCGGTTTGCGTGCGCGTTTGATGTCGACGCGCGGAAGGTGGGGAAGCGGCTGGGCGAGGCGGTTTTTGAGAAGCCGAACAATTCGCGGATCTTTGTCCGCGATCCCGAGGATGATGGGGCGCAGGTGTTTGCGGGGCCGCTGGGCGATGGGGTGGCGGGGCATCTGGAGAAATTTGCGGAGGGGCAGCGGACAGTCGTGGCGGCGGAGGCGCGGAGCAACCTGAAGGACTACGTGGTGCGCGTGCTGAAGGAGACGGGGGCGACGGTGCTGGTGAATTACCTACCCGTGGGCAGCCAGAAGGCGACGGAGATGTATGCGGAGGCATGCCTGGAGGCGGGGATAGGGATGGTGAACTGCATCCCGGTGTTCATCGCCAGCGATGCGGGGTGGGCGCGGCGGTTTGCGGAGAAGGGGTTGCCGCTGGTGGGCGATGATGTGAAATCGCAGTTCGGGGCGACCGTGACGCACCGGGTGCTGATGAAGCTGGCGCAGCAGCGGGGCATCTCGATTGATTCGTCCTACCAGCTGAACGTGGGCGGGAATGCGGATTTTCTGAACATGCTGGAGCGCGGGCGGCTGGGGAGCAAGAAGATGTCGAAGACGGAGGCGGTGACGAGCCAGGTTCCGCTGGATGCGGAGCATATTCACATCGGGCCGAGCGATTACGTGCCCTTTCTGGGGGACAACAAGGTGTGTTATGTGCGGATGAACATGCGCGGGTTTGGGGGCCTGCCGATGGAGCTGGACATGAAGCTTTCCGTGGAGGATTCGCCGAACTCGGCGGGGGTGGTGGTGGATGCGGTGCGGTGCGCGGAGCTGGCGCGGCGGGCGGGCGTGGGCGGGGCGCTGGAGGCTGTGAGTGCGGCGTTGATGAAGCGGCCGCTGAAGCAGATGGAGGAGGGCGAGGCGGCGGCGGCGATGGAGGGGTGGGTTATGGAGAACTCAAAACTCCAGACTCCAAAATCCGAACCGGGGGGATGAGCGCGCGCTCTGGGGCGATCGGAGCCGGGCCGTCCGGGGTTAGTAGGACTGCGCGAAGATGACCTGAGTGGTCGTGTCCTGGCCGGTGTAGATGTCCTTACCTGGCGTCGCGCGATCGCCGTTGAACTCGAAGGGGATGCAGCGGACGGTGGCCTTGGTTTCGTCCTTGATTTTGGCTTCCGTTTCGCGGGTGGGGGTGAAGTGGCAGCGGACGAAGCCGCCCTGTTCGGCGATGATTTTCTTGAGCTCGTCGTAGGTGGCGGCGGTGCGGATGTTGGCGTCGCGGAAGGCGCCGGCCTTTTCAAAGAGGGCCTGCTGCACGGCATCAAGCTGGGTGCGCAGCCACTCGGCGGTCACGGTTCCCAACTGCACGGTTTCCTTGGAACGGTCGAGGCGCTTCTTGAGGACGAAGGCGCTGGAGTCGACATCGCGCGGGCCGACTTCGAAGCGGAAGGGAACGCCGCGCTGCTCCCAGTGGAATTGCTTGTCGCCGGGGCGATTGTCGCGCCAGTCGACGACGATGGCCTGGCCGGTGTGCTTGTCGAAAAAGTACCGGGGCAGGGCGGGATCGGTCTGGCGGGCCTTGGCGGCGGCGACTTCCTGCTCGCCGACGAGTTGCACCAGAAGCTTGTCGATGAAATCGCTGACCTTGAGCTGCTCTTCCGGTGATTTGAAGATGGGGACGATGGCGACGAGAAAGGGCGCCACTTTGGGCGGGAGCACGAGCCCTTCATCATCGGAGTGGGCCATGATCATCGCGCCGATGAGACGCGTCGAGACGCCCCACGAGGTGGTCCAGGCATAGGCGAGTTTCTGGTCGCGGCCGAGGAAATCGATTTCGAAGGCCTTGGAGAAATTCTGGCCCAGGTTGTGGGAGGTGCCGGCCTGGAGGGCTTTGCCATCCTGCATGAG
>JBEHXY010000522.1:0-2700 GCA_048498455.1 Planctomycetota bacterium
GAGCACGAGCGGGTGCAGTTGAATGAGGACACGATCTGGACCGGCGCGCCCTATGACCCGGCGAATCCGGGAGCGCCGGAGGCGATCGCAAAGGCCCGTGAGCTGCTGTTTGCGGGTAAGCAGAAAGAGGCGGAAAGCCTGATCGAAAGCTCCGCGATGGGGCTGCCCAAAACGATGGCTGTTTACCAGACGCTGGGCAACCTGGAACTGGATTTCGCGAATGAAACGACGCCCATCACGGATTATCGCCGGTCGCTCGACGTCGACAGCGCGGTGACGACGACGACGTTCACGCGCGGCGGCGTCACCTTCACGCGGCAGGTTTTCGCGAGCGCCCCGGACCAGGTCGTGGTGGTGCGGCTCACCGCGGACCGGCCGGGAAGCCTGTCGTTCCGGGCGCGGATGACGACGCCGTTCAAGGATGCGACGACAGGCGTGAAGGAGGGCATGCTGTCGCTGTCGGGACAGGGCGGGCCATTCAACGGGAAGCCCGGAGCGATTCGCTTTCAGTCGTTCGCGCGCGTGGAAAACGAGGGAGGGACGACGTCGGCGGAGGGCGACAGCCTGCGCGTGGAGAAGGCCGACGCGGTGACGATGCTGGTGGCCTGCGGAACGAACTATGTGAATTACCAGGATGTTTCGGCGGATCCCGATGCGCGCGCGCGGCGCGATCTTGAGGCAGCGAAGGGGAAGGGTTATGCGGCGCTGCGGGCACGGCATGTCGAAGATTACCAGCGGCTGTTTCACCGCGTGACGCTGGATGTGGGGACCGGGCCGGGCGCCGACCTGCCGACGGATGAACGGATTCGCCGCTTCGACGGGCGCGACACGTCGCTGGCGGCGTTGTACTTTCAATTCGGGCGGTACCTGCTGATTTCCAGTTCGCGGCCGGGCGGGCAGCCGGCCAATCTGCAGGGGCTGTGGAATGATGCGCTCAGCGCCGCGTGGGGCGGGAAGTACACGATCAACATCAACACGGAAGAGAATTACTGGCCGGCGGAGGCGACGAATTTGTCGGAGTGTGCGCAGCCGCTGTTTGCGATGGTGCATGATCTATCGGTGACGGGCGCGCACACAGCGGAGGTGATGTATCACGCGCAGGGCTGGGTGTGCCACCACAACACGGACTTGTGGCGGGCGACGGCGCCAATTGATTCGGCGGTGGGGTTCTGGCCGATGGGCGGGGCGTGGCTGACGACCCATTTGTGGGAGCATTATCAGTTCACAAAAGACCGGGCCTTTCTGGAGCAGGCGTATCCGGTGATGAAGGGGGCGACGGCTTTTTTTCTGGACACGCTGGTAGAGGAGCCGACGCATCACTGGCTGGTGACGGCGCCGTCCATGTCGCCGGAGCATGGGGGGCTGACGATTGGGCCGACGATGGACATGTCGATTCTGCGGGACCTGTTTGCCCAGACGGCGCAGGCCGCGGAAATTCTCGGCGTGGATGCGGAGTTCCAGAAACAGGTGTTGGCGACCCGGCAGCGGCTGGCGCCATTTCAGGTGGGCAAGTTTGGGCAGTTGCAGGAGTGGCTGACAGACCTGGACAACATGAAGGATGCGCATCGGCACCTGTCGCACCTGTACGGCTTGTTTCCCGGGGCGCAGATCACGCGGGAGGGCGATGCGAAGATTTTTGAGGCGGCGAAAACGAGTTTGATCAGCCGGGGGATGGGGGCGACGGGGTGGTCGCTGGCGTGGAAGGAGAACTTGTGGGCGCGGGTGGGGGATGGGGAGAAGGCGTACGCGCTGCTGGTGACGCAGTTGACGCCGCCGAAGGGCGGTGGCCAAGGCGGGGGGACGTTTCCGAACATGTTCGATGCGCATCCGCCGTTTCAGATTGATGGGAACTTTGCGGCGACGAGCGCGGTGGCGGAGATGTTGTTGCAGAGTCACGAGGGCTTTCTGCGGTTGCTGCCTGCCTTGCCTGCGGCGTGGCCGGACGGCCGGGTGGAAGGGCTGGTGGCCCGCGGGGGTTTTGTCGTGGGGATGACGTGGCGTGGGGGGAAGCTGTCGGCGGCGACGGTGGAATCGCGAGTGGGCGGTGATTGCCGTATTCGGATGAGCGGCCAACCCAGGATCACGCAGGAAGACGGCGCTGGCGTGGATGCCCGGCGCGATGGCGAGGTCATCGTGTTCTCGACGCACGCCGGAGGCCGCTACCGCATTCGCCCGTGAGCAGTGCCGCCGCGGCAAAATTGGCCGGGTGACCTGCCACAGGACACAACCGGACCGCCAGTCGTTATACTCCCGCACCTTCGCCATGGGAGATTTGTATGCCGAACACGACCATCACGTCCGTCAAGGGAATTCGCGCCGCGGCGCTGCACGCGGGCATCAAGCAGTCGGGCAAACCGGATCTTGCGCTGCTGGTGTCCGACGTTCCCGCCGCCGCCGCCGCGGTGTTCACGCAGAACAAGGTAGTCGGCGCGCCGGTGATCGTCGGCCGCCGGCATATTCAGGAGGGGATGCTGCGGGCGTGCATCACGAATTCGGGGTGTGCGAATGTGTGCACGGGGCAGCGGGGGGTGGATGATGCGCTGGAGATGTGCGCGATCACGGCGGACCAGCTGGCGAAGCTGGGGGACATCGAGGTGCCGTTGACGATGGTGCTGCCGTTCTCGACGGGGGTGATCGGGCATTTTCTGCCGATGGACAAGATTCGGGCGGGGATTCCCAAGGTCTTTGCGCAGCTTTCCG
>JBEHXY010000523.1:0-2695 GCA_048498455.1 Planctomycetota bacterium
ACGCGCGGGGCGCGCCTGATCAAGGGGACGGCGCTGTTTCTGATGGTGGCGTACCTGATCATCTTCCTGGGCGGCGAGCAGTTGCGGCGGGTGGAATATTTGTATTCGCGGTTGCTGGTGTTCGCCTCGTTCGCGATTGTCGTGGTGTTCCAGCCGGAGCTGCGGCGGGCGCTGATCCGCCTGGGCGAGGCGCGGCTGTTCCGGGCGGCGGGCAACCCGGTGCGGCCGACGGTCGACGCGCTGGTGCGCTGCGCCTCCTATTGTTCGAAGAACCGGATCGGGGCGCTGATCGCGGTGGAGCGGGACGTGGGGCTGGGGGGCTTGTCCGAGAATGGCACGCCGATCAATTCGGCGTTGACGCCGGAGCTGCTCAACACGATTTTCTGGCCGGGCTCGATGCTGCACGACATGGGGGTGGTGGTGCGGCACGGGAAGCTGGCGGCGGCGGGGGTGCAGTTTCCGCTGGCGGAGGAAGGGGCGGCGGAGATTTCACCGGAATTGGGATCGCGGCACCGGGCGGCGCTGGGTCTGTCGCAGGAGACGGATGCAGTGTTGATCGTGGTGTCGGAGGAGACAGGAACGATTTCGGTCGCGGAGAACGGCCGGCTGATTCGCAACCTCACGCCCGAGTCGCTCGAGGCGCTATTGATGGAACTGCTGGCGCGACCGTCGGCCTCGATCGCGGGGCGGCGGCTTCGTCCGCAAAAAGAAGAATTGATGACCACGGAAAACTAGCGCGTGAAACTCGAACCGCGGATATTCAACCGCTTGAAATCGCTGCCGCTGACGATCCTGCTGACCGTCCTGATCTGGATGTACGCAGAGGCGCAGTTCACCAACACGCAGGAGAACGTGCAGCTGAACGTGAAGCTGGTGACGCCCTCGCCGGACCTGGCGGTGCGGGCGATCGATCCGGTGCGCAACCGTCCGGGGGAGACGATTCATGCGGTGGTGACGCTGCAGGGGCCGCGGAACCAGCTGGACGCGATTTTTCAGCAGTCGCAGGGGGTGCCCGATGAGGAATTTGCGTCGTTGACGTACCAGCCGCGGCAGCGCGATCTGCATGCCGGCGAAGAGGCCACGGTGGACGTGGTCACGATGCTCAACAGCCTGAATTATTTTCGGTCGCGGCGGGTGACGGTGATCTCGGCGGCGCCGCCACGGGTGCAACTCGAAGTGGACCAGATGGTGCACCTGGCGAAGCCGCCCGATTTTCGGCCGGCGATGGTGGTGGACCGGGCGGTGCTGTCGGAGGACACGGTGACGGTGAACGTGCCGGCGGCGGTGCTGGACCGGCTGGGGGGGCCGACAAAGATCGCGGTGGTGGCGGAGCCGCAGCGGCCGCTGGCGACGTTGAAATCGGGAACGGACCAGGCGGTGGCGGTGAAGTATGTGGCGGACTATGCGGGGCCGCGGGACGACCGGATCACGGTGACGCCGCCGATCGGGATGGTGAATGTGCGGATACCGGCGAGCAGCGCGGCGACGGAGACGGTGCCGGAGGTGCAGATCTGGGCGTCGGGTCCGCCGTCGCTGCTGGCGAAGTACGACGTGACGATCCAGCCGCGGTCGGTGAAGGTGACGCTGGCGGGTTCGCCGGCGGCGATCGCGGCGTTTCATGAGAATCGGAACGTGCCGGGGGTGCATGCGTACGTGGATTTGACGCCGGACGATGTGCCGAGCGAGGCGTTCATTCGGCGGCGCGTGCGCTACACGCTGCCGGATGGTTTGAGCCTGCAGGATGCGACGCCGGATGTGGAATTCCGGCTGATCGAGAAGCCGGCGGCGGCTCCTGCCCCGGCTCCCGCGCCGGCGCCTGTGCCGGCGACCGGCGAGACGCCCGCCACCCAGCCGCACTAGCAGCGGTCACCCCGCGCGCCACCACGCCTGCACCGAGGGGGGCCCCAGCGCTATCAACCGGCCCGCCAGTTTGGCCTGCAGGGACCAGCGGGTCATGAGGATGGCGATGCCCATGCCCACGAGGGTATCGGAGAGGAAATGGGCGCCGTGCAGGACGCGCTGGGCGGCGGTGATGATGGCCAGTCCGAAAAAGAGGTGGCGGCCGCGGGGGTAAAACCAGGAGAGTCCCACCGAGAGCGCAAAGGCGCCGGTGGTGTGGGAGCTGGGGAAACTCTGCCACGCGGAACCCTTGTGAAAGCCCATCGCCGGCCCGCCCCAGACCCAGGTGCCCAGCGGCCAGCCGGCGCCCTCCGAGACGTAGGGCCGCGAGCGGCCGATCAGGTCTTTGAGCAGATAAGACACGAGCACGGTGCAGAGGCAGCCCAGCGCGATGGCGAGCGCGCGGCGGCGGCCGGCCTTGTCGAGGAGGGCGACGGCGGCGATCACGATGACGGAGCAGACCCATTGGCCCCACTGTTCGAGCATCATCAGCTCGCGGGCGGGGTCGCCGCCGGAGGCCTTGGCGTTGGCGAGATCGGGGATGGGGTGGGCCTGGAGCACCCATGCGGCGAGGGAGCGGTCGACGAAACGGATGGAGAGGAGGGTGAGCAGGGCGATCAGGAGGGCCTTGAGCCAGCAGGGGAGGCGTGCGTCGACGTGGCGCGCAGGCGGTTCGAACCAGAGGTCTGCGCCGCGGCGCGGGGGATCGGGGCGCGGGGCGGCAGTTGGGGCGGCGGGGCTCGCCTCCGTTTCGCGTTTGTCTTGCCGCATTCAAGAAGGGCGTGACGGTGATTCG
>JBEHXY010000524.1:0-2692 GCA_048498455.1 Planctomycetota bacterium
GGTGCGGGTTTCGCCGGGCTCGAAGCGGACGGCGGTGCCGGCGGGGATGTCGAGGCGCATGCCGTAGGATTTGGCGCGGTCGAACTCGAGGGCGGCGTTGGTTTCGATGAAGTGGTAGTGGCTGCCGACCTGGATGGGGCGATCGCCGAGGTTGGTGACGGCGAGTTGCTGGGTGCGGCGGCCGGCGTTGATGTCGATGTCGCCGTCGGCGAGGAGGTATTCGCCGGGAACGAGGTCCTGAGTGCTGAGTCCTGAGTTCTGAGTTTTGGATGGCTGGAATTTTTCGAGGGACGGGATGGGCAGGAAGCTGCCGTGGAGGGCGAGGGCGAGGTCACCGTTTTCACGGGCGATGGGGTGGTGGACGGTGACGAGTTTGGTGCCGTCCGGGAATGTGCCTTCGATCTGGACTTCGTGGAGAAGTTCGGGGACGCCGGGCATGACCTGGTTGCTGCCGAGGAACTGGCGGCCGAGATTCATGAGTTCGGAGACGGTGCGGCCATCGCGGATGAATTCGAGGAGGACGGCAGCGATAAGAGCGACGGCCTCGGGGTAATTGAGGCGCAGGCCGCGGGCGAGGCGTTTCTGGGCGAGGGTGCCGGCGCCGTGGAGGAGGAGCTTGTCGATGTCGGTGGGTGTCAGGTGCATGGGATTCTCATGGGACACGCAGGGCAGGTTGAGGTTTGGCAGAGCTTCAGCATTTGCGGGAACGTCACCATTTTCGGAGCCAGGGGTGTTCACCGAGCAGATCGGCCAGGCAGACGAGGTGTCGATAAAGTTCGTGCGCGGCGAGCTCGGTGGTGGGAGCGGCGAGGCGAAGGATGGCGCCGGGGGCGCGGGCGAGGGCGCTGGCGGAAAGAGGCAGGGGATCCCGGCGGCGCACGGGCAGGTTGGCGACGTGCGCGAGCATGGCCTCTGCGGCGGGCTGAAGGCGCGGACCGAGAAGCAACAGCGTGGCGAAAACGTTGAAGGGGCCCATGCGCGAGGGACTGTCGAGGGGGCCGGCATGATGATCGAGACGGAGCGCGTCGGTGAGCACGCGGTTGCCGCCGACGAAGATTTCATTGCGGGTGAGGAAGGAGTGGAATTGCCAGCGTTCGCCGGTGGCGTGGCGGCCGGCGGTGAACCAATCGAGCAGGAGAAGATTCGCAGAAGGGGCGAGGTGGAAGGCTTGGTGTTGCTGGTAGCGAGCGTCTTTGAAAGGAACGACGGGATCGGGGGCGAGCAGGAGCGTGGCATTGTCCTGGAGGGTGGCGGTGAGCGACTGGTGGGCGACACGGTGATCGGCGGAGCGGTAGATCTTGGTGGAGCTTTGGGTGCTTACGTAGGCGGTGGCGCCTTCGTGCACGGCGACATCAAGGTGGATGCGATCGCCGGCGAGCAGGCCGCCGCCGAAGGAACTGGTGAACGCCCACGCCGCGGCGGCGGAGTTGCCGGCGATTTGCGGGATGAGCAGGCGGAGCGGGCTGGTGGCCTGAGCGGTGGTGACGCGGGTCTGGTCGCCGGTGCGGGTGAAGGCAAGGGTGGCGCGGCCGTCGGTGCGGGTGGAGAGGTGGGGCGCGGCGAGGATGGTCATGGCTTTAGACACTCAGGTGGCGTTTGACGAGATCGGGGGAGAGTTCGGCGGTGGTGCCGTCGGCGACGACGGCGCCGCGGTTCATGATGTAGAAGCGCTGGCCGAATTCGCGGACGAAGTCGAGGTATTGTTCGACGAGGACGACGGTCATGCCACGCTCGGCGACGAGCTTGCGCAGGACATGGCCGATCTGCTGGATGATGTTGGGCTGGATGCCTTCGGTGGGTTCATCGAGGAGGAGGACCTTGGGTTCACCGGCGAGGGCGCGGGCGATGGCGAGCTGCTGCTGCTGGCCGCCGGAGAGGTCGCCGCCCATGCGGTGGGACATGGTGCTGAGGATGGGGAAGAGGTCGAAGAGTTCGGCGGGGATGGTTTTTTTGCCATCGGTTCGGGCCTCGCAGCCAACGGAGAGGTTTTCCATGACGGTGAGCTTGGGGAAGATCTGGCGGCCCTGGGGGACCAGGGCGATGCCGGACTTGGCGCGCTTGTGCGGCGGGAGCGGGGTGACGTCTCTGTCGCCGATGAGGACGCGGCCGGCGGCGGAGCGGAGGGTGCCGATGATGTTGCGCATGAGGGTGGTTTTGCCGACGCCGTTGCGACCCATGACGCAGGTGATTTCGCCGGGGCGCATTTCCATGGAAACGCCGGCGAGGGCGCGGACGGCGCCGTAGGAGTAGGAGAGGTTTTGGAGGGTAAGCATGGGGACCTTAATGACGAATGACGAAGTACGAATGACGAATGAAATCTGAATGACGAATGACGGAATGACGAAACGCGGGGTGCTCCATTACCTTCCGAGATAGGCTTCGATGACGGCGGGGTTTGCCTGGACCTCGTCCAGGGTTCCGTCGGCGAGGACTTTGCCGTTGTCGAGCACGGTGACGCGGCTGGCGAGGCGGCGGACGAATTCCATGTCGTGTTCGATCACCATGATCGTGTGGTGGCCTTTGAGTTCGAGGAGCAGGTCGGCGGTGAGGGCGGTTTCTTCATCGGTGAGGCCGGCGGCGGGTTCATCGACGAGGAGCAGCTTGGGATCGGCGACGATGAGCATGGAGATTTCGAGCCACTGGCGCTGGCCGTGGGAAAGATCGCGGGCGACTTTGTGGGCCACTTCGAGCA
>JBEHXY010000525.1:0-2678 GCA_048498455.1 Planctomycetota bacterium
TTCCAGCCGGGCGTACTGCAGGATCAGCGTCTTTTTCCCGGCGCCCTGGAAGTGCACCACCGCGCGGGTCATGGTGCCGGCGGGGGCGATTTCCTCGATGCGTCCGAGGCCGAACTGCGGATGACGCACCAGCGAGCCCTTGCGGAACTCGCCGGCCATGGCGTCGGCCTGGCGGCGCTGGCCCGCGGCTTCGTAATCGCGGCGCGTCTGCTGCGCCCGCCGGCCATAGGAAGCCTCATCGCGGTAGCTCTCGCTGCCCACGCCTTCGTCGTCGGCGGTCAGGTCGATTTCGTCGAAGCATTCCTCCGGCATTTCGCCGAGGAACTGGCTGGCGATGGTGCGTTCGGTCTGGCCGCGGATCATGCGGTAGCGGGCATGCGAGAGCACGAGCTGTTTCATGGCGCGGGTGATGCCGACGAAGGCGAGGCGGCGTTCCTCCTCCATTTCGTCGGGGTTGGCGGAGAAGCCGATGGCGCGGGCGTGCGGGATCAGTCCATCCTCCATGCCGACCATCGCCACGAAAGGAAATTCGAGCCCCTTGGCGGCGTGCAGGGTCATGAGCGTCACCGCCCCCCCGGCATCCTTGATCTTGTCGACGTCGGAAACCAGCGTCACCTGCTGCAGGTAATCGTCGAGCGTGCCCTCGGGATTCTGGTTGTCGAACTCCGCGGCGACGGTGATCAATTCGGCGACGTTGGCATATTTCGAGGTGCCCGTGTCCGCGGCCCCCTCTGTGGAATCGGTTTTCTGAAGATCGGCTTCGAGGCCGGACTCCTTCACCACGCGCTCCATCACGCCGCGGATGCCGCCGGGAATCAGGAAGGCGGGCTTGGCGGCTGCGGGGGCTGAGGCATCGCCGGCCGCCTCCGCTTCCTCGGCGGCCGCATCGAGCAGCGCCATGTCGAACAGCGGATCCTCGACGAGCGGTTCTTCCGTCTCGGCCGCGTCCTTCTGCGATGTGCCTTGTGCCGATGGCGTTTCCGGCCCGCCCTCCACCAGCCGCCGCCACGTGGCGAACAGCGCCGCCAGCTTTTTCGCGGCGTTCACCGCGCGCGTGGTCAGGTCCGGCACCTGCTCCGCATGCTCGCAGCCTTCCAGCAGCGTCATCCGCTCGCGGCTCGCCCACACCGCGATCTTCATCACGCTGGTGTCGCCCAGCCCGCGCGTCGGCACGTTGATGATGCGCTCCAGCGAAACATTGTCCGACGGATTGGCGATCACCCGCAGATACGACAGCACATCCTTGATTTCCTTGCGGGCATAAAACTCCGTGCCGCGGGCGATCTGGTAGGGAATCGCCTGTTTCATCAGCGCGTCTTCCAGCACGCGCGACAGCGAGTTCACGCGGTAAAAAACGGCCATCTTGTCCCAGGGAAGCTCGCCCTTCTGGTGCTGTTCCTTGATTCGCCGAACGACTTCCAGGGCTTCCTGGTGTTCGTCGTTGCAGCGCAGCACCTGGATCTTCGGGCCGTTCTCGTTTTCGGTCCAGAGTTCCTTTTTCTTGCGCTTGGTGTTGTTGGCGATCAGGGCGCTGGCGGCCTTCAGGATCACCTTGGTGCTGCGGTAATTCTGCTCCAGCAGCACCACCTTGGCGTTGGGATAGAACTGCTCGAACTCGAGGATGTTGTTCAGATTCGCCCCGCGCCAGCCGTAAATGGACTGGTCAGGATCGCCGGTGGCGCAGATGTTTTTGTGGTTCATCGCCAGCATGTGGGCGAGCATGAACTGGGCGTGGTTGGTGTCCTGGTATTCGTCGATGAGGATGTACTGGAAGCGCTCCTGCAGCTGCGTGCGCACATCGACGTTGTCGCGCAGCAGCACCGCCATCTTCAGCAGCAGGTCGTCGAAATCCACCGCCTTGTTCTCGGCGAGAATCTGCTCGTAGCGCGCATACGCCCGGGCCACGCTCTTTTCGAAGAACGCCCCGGCACTTTGCGCGAAGGCGGCGGGCGTCTGCAGCTTGTTCTTGGCGTTGGAGATGGCGTTGAGCACCGCGGAGGGCTGAAAATTTTCCGGCGAGAGGTTCACATCCTTGAGCGCCTGCTTGACCGTCTTGCTCTGGTCGCTGGAATCGAAAATGGAGAAGGTTTTGGGCAGGCCGACCGCCGCTGCGAATTCGCGCAGCAGCCGGGCGCACAGGGCGTGAAACGTCGCCACCGTCACCCCCCCGCGGCCTTCGGCGAAGCTGCCCCAGCCGCGATCCGTGCGTGCCCCCATGCCCTTGAGCAGGTGGTTCACGCGCTCGCGCATTTCACCGGCCGCCTTGTTGGTGAAGGTGATCGCCAGGATGTTCCACGCCGGGATGCCGCAGGCCACCATGTAGGCGATCCGCCGGGTGATCGTCCGTGTCTTTCCGGAACCCGCGCCGGCGAGCACCAGCAGCGGCCCATCAATAACGGTGGCGGCCTCGCGCTGCGGCGGGGTGAGTCCTTCGAGAACACTTTCGGCGGTCGGGGGAAGGGTCGACATGCAGACTTCCGAGGCTGGCTGGCGGGCAAACCGCCGAGTATAGCACAGCCCGAACCGCAGGCGAACGTCCGCGGCAAGCTTTTGCAAACCGCTTGAACTTTTGCCCCGGGCGGCGATAATGTGTGACTCTTCCGCACCCGTAGCGCAATTGGATAGAGCATCTGACTACGGATCAGAAGGTTGCAGGTTCGACTCCTGCCGGGTGCATT
>JBEHXY010000526.1:0-2673 GCA_048498455.1 Planctomycetota bacterium
AAGCCGGCCTCCTCCCGAAAGAGAAAACCTGCCCGTGTGTCGCTGCACCAGTGCCACATCCTCGTGGCGTCCAAACCGTGTTCAATTGTCAAAGAGCTGTTGAATCCCCACGATTTCTCGCGGTTCTTCGTCGCGTCGTTCACTTGTGATGTCCGACGCGAGAGGGGAATTGTATCAGATTGGCCGCCCCCGTCAAGCTTCCCGCCAACTCTTTTTTTACGCCAGAGTTTTACAGGTTTGTGAGGGTATCGCCCACGTGAACGCCCTTGAGCAGCGTTTCTGCGTCGGCTCCGAAGAGCTGCCGTTCCAGCATCATGAGTTTCTCCACGCGGCGGGAGTGGCGGCCCTGTTCAAAAGGCGTCATCAGCCAGGCATCAATGATGCGGCGGATGAGTTCATCGCCCAGCAGATCTGCGGCGAAACAGAGGATATTGGCGTTGTTGTGGCGGCGGGAGATCTCGGCGGTCAGCTCGTCATGGCAAATGGCCGCACGAATACCGGGCAATTTGTTCGCGATGATGGAAACGCCGATGCCGGAGCCATCAATAAGGATGCCGCGGTCAGCCTGGCCGAGCGCGACCGCGCGGGCGGCGGGGACGGCAAAGTCGGGGTAGTCACAGGGTTTGGGGGTATCGGTGCCGAAGTCGACAAGCTCGTGGCCCCGATCGGCAATCTGAGCAGCAATCTTCTGCTTAATCGCGTAACCGCGGTGATCACAAGCGATAGCGACTTTCATAATGGCAACTCACCGAGCCTGTGTTCGAAGATACCGGCCAATCGCTGGGCCACGTCCCGGTAGGCCTGGAGTCCAGCGCCGATCGGGTCAGGCACGTCCCCGTCGGGATCCAAGCGATGCGTTTTGGTTGCGGCACCGGGGTACATGTCGAGTATTTCGTCCCGATGGGCGTCGGTCATTGTATAAATGACATCGGCGCGCCGCAATACATCGGGCGTGGCAGGTTGGGAGAAATGGCCGGCGAGGTCGGCGCCGAATTGTTTGACGGTGTCCATGGCTTCGCGGGCGGCCCGCATGCCGCGCTGGGCATGGACGCCGGCAGACTGGACGACGACGTGGCGCAGGGGCAATTCGTCGGGCTGGACCTTGAGTTTGTCCGCGAGGAACCGGGTTGCCAGGGCGGCGGCCATGGGGGACCGGCAGGTGTTTCCGGAGCAGACGAACAGAATCGTAAAGTCGGCCAGCTTCTGGATGATGCGCTCATCGATGACGCCGGCACGGACGACCGTGAAGGTGCCCGGCCCATCGGCATCCACGCGAACGAGGGTGGAAGGCTTGCGATAGCGCGTGGGGCCACCGTCGACGGCTCCAGCGACCTGGGATGCGACATTTTCCGGCAGGTCGGAGAGTTCAAACACGCCGCCCTGGGCTCCGCCGGGACTGCCGGCACCGATGATGGCGACGGGAACCTTGGCGGCGGCGAGGACGTCCTGGGTGATGGGAAAATCGGGGCAGCGGAGGGTGAGAAAGCCATCGACGAGCACTTCGGCGGCGGCGGCACCGAGGCGCTGGGCAGCCTGGGCGGCGTCTGACGGGGAGAGTTTCACTTGAAAGGCGACCGGTCCGGGAAGCGCCTTGGTGATGAGTCGCCGGCCCATGGCCGAGACGCCGGGCACCCAGGAGAGGGCCTCTTCGGGCGTTGGCACATGGAGGACCCAGTGGCGGGGCAGGGTTCCGGCGGAGGCTTGGCGAATGGTGTGAGCGGCCTGCCGGGCGGCGTCGGAGAGCAAGTTCAGGGCGACGCCGTAAACGGTTTCAGTGGGGACCACGACGAGGTTGCCGGCGAGGAGCAATTGTCCGGCGCGGGCGGCGCCGGCGAGGGTGGGGGGAAGCAGGGCATCGGCGGGGATGGTGGCGGGGGACATGGGCACGATCTCACGTGGACAAAGGGGAGTCAGCAGGTCGATCCAAACAGTAGCCCACCGGGGGGAAAAAGTACACCCGTGCGGGAGGCCGCCCCTTGTAAATCGTGAACAGGGCGCGGATAATGTCTGATGAGAAACGCAGCCGCACAGGCAAGTGCAGGAGGTGTCGCCGACAGCAGCATTCAGCATCGCTGAATAGAAAAGACCGCATCACCAGCGCAACAGACGTAGAGTCGCTTGAAGTTCAAGCCCTTTTTATACGTTATAACCCTACCGGAGGAAGTGTCTGCTGCAACGGCGTGCGGTTTTTCTTTGCGCGGGGGGTGGCCTGGCTTCGCGGGCGCGTTTCTCTGAACGATTTTCGGATAAGTGCCTTCTCTCTCTGCTTCAGGAGTTCGCATGGCCCGGCCGCGGATTGGCGTGACGATGGATGTCGGCGTGCTGGATGAGGGCCGCAAGGTGTGGGAACTGCCCGCCGATTATGCGCGTGCGGTGACGGATGCCGGCGGGTTGCCGATGCTTCTCCCCCCCACCGAGGATGCGGATGTGCGGGCGGAATTGATCGCGTCGGTGGACGGGTTGCTGATCCCGGGGGGGAACGATCTGGACCCGTCGCTTTATGGGCAGGCGCCGCATCCCAAGACCAAGCTAACGGATCGCGAGCGGCAAGCGTTCGACCTGGCCATGCTGAAACTGGCCGAGGCACGGCGGATGCCGATCCTGGGGATATGCCTGGGCTGCCAGGTGATGAACGTGGCGCGGGGCGGGACGCTTCACCAGCATCTGCCGGAT
>JBEHXY010000527.1:0-2663 GCA_048498455.1 Planctomycetota bacterium
CGCAGGGGGCGGTTCTCTGCAGAGGCGATCGGCGGGCGCGGCGGCAGCGGGAATCGGGCGGCATAAGCAGCGGTTTCGGCGATGAGCGCTTCGGGCGCGGCATCGGCGTGGGCGAGGGCGCAGAGGAGGAAGCTGTGCATCGCGGTGTTGCCGGGGTCGACGGCGAGGCCGCTGCGCAGGGCGGCGACGGCTTCCTGCGGCTGACCGGTCTCCAGCAGCGCGGCGGCGAGCGAATTCCAGCCGATGGGCAGGCGCGGGTTGAGCTCGAGGGCACGGCGGAAGTGGGGCAGGGCCTCATCGAAACGCTGCAGGGCGAAAATGGCGAGGCCGACGTTGTGGCGGGCGGCGGCGCTGGCGGGCTCGAGCTGCGCGACGCGGGTGAAAGCGTTGAGCGCTTCGCCGTGGCGGCCCTGCTGGTAGAGGGCGGCGCCGAGGCGTTGGAAGGTTTCGGCCGAGCCGGTGGAGACGTTGAGCATGGGGATATCTTACGGGATGGCGTGCAGGCGGTGGAGGCGGGCGTGCGGACCGACGAAGGCGGTGACGGCGGCGGTCATGGGATCGCGCGGGTGCGCGGGGGCGGCGAAGGCGGCCGCGCGGGTGCGGAGCTCGTCGGCGATTTCCAGTGGCGGCGGCGTTTCGAGGAACCGCTTGCGGGAGATGCCCAGGACCACGGGGATGCCGGGCGGAGCGATTTTGTCGAGGTGCGTCACGAGCGTCCAGTTGTCGTGCATCGATTTGCCGAAGCCTATGCCGGGGTCGACGGCGATCTGCGAGCGCGGGATGCCGGCGGCTTCGGCGGCGGCGACGCGCTGGGCGAGGTAGGTGCGGATTTCCTCTAGAAGATGCGGATTGTCCGGGGCGGTGGCGGGGTAGGTGGGGGTGATGTGCATGAGGATGAGGGCGGCGCCGTGGCGGGCGACGGTGCGGAGCATGTCGGGATCGTGGGTGCCGGCGGAGATGTCGTTGATGAGCGCTGCGCCGCGCGCGAGGCAGGCGTCCGCGACGGCGGCGGAGCGGGTGTCGATGGAGAGCGGGATGTGGGGCAGGCTGCCGCGGAGGGCATCGAGGATCGGCAGCAGGCGGCGAAGCTGTTCGTCGGCCGGCGTGGGGCCGATGCCTTTGCGAAAGAACGACGAGGCCTCCGCGCCCAGGTCCAGCACCCGGGCGCCGGCGGCGACGAGCTCATTGGCGCGGCGTGCGGCGTTTTCCACCGGGAGGCATTCGCCGCCGTCGGAAAAGGAATCCGGCGTGATGTTGAGCACCCCCATCAGCGAGCCCGGGGGAAGCGTGGAGAAGGTAAACGGCATGGCTGGCATGGTACGTGGCGCGGGGCGAATAGTGAATTGCCGCGGAGAACGGCCAGTAGAATGAGGGCGGAGGTGTGTATGGCTGCGGGACAGGTGGTGTTGCTGGGGGATTCGATTTTCGACAACGCGCGGTACGTGCCGGAGGGGAAGTGCGTGATCGAGCATTTGCGCGAGCAACTGCCGGCGGGATGGCAGGCGACGCTGCTGGCGGTGGATGGCGCGGTCGCAGAGGATGTGGCGCTGCAGTTGCGGCGGCTGCCGGAGGAGGCGACGGACCTCGTGGTCAGCGTGGGCGGCAACGATGCGCTGGGGGTGGCGACGCGGTTGATGGAACCGGCGGGATCCGGGGCGGCGTATCTGGAGCGGCTGGCCGCGGTGCATGGGTGGTTCACGGAACAGTATCGGGACATGTTGCGGGGGGTGGTGGCGACGCGGCGGCAGGTGCGGGTGTGTACCATTTATGATGCGATCCCGAGTTTGTCGGCGGGCGAGCGGGCGGGGCTGTGCGTGTTCAACGATGTGATCGTGCGCGAGGCCCTGCGGGCGCGGGTGGCGGTGCTGGACCTGCGGCAGGTGTGCGACGATCGCGACGATTATTCCGCGATGTCGCCGATCGAGCCTTCGGTGATCGGCGGCAAGAAAATCGCCAGCGCTATCGAGCGCGTGGTGGTGGAGAGCGGCGACGGGCGCGGCGTGATGCTGTTTGGAAAGTGATGCGGCGATCGGAGCCGATGGGGCAGGTGGCGGGCCGGTGCAGGACGCTGATGCCGCGTCGCCAATCTATTTAACCCATGTCCAAATCAGGTGGAAAGGCTATCGCCGAAGCGGGCCCGCAGGGCGGCGAGCCCGGCCTCCGGAAGGTCGCCTGCGTCCAGTGAAAGCGTGCGCAACTTCTGAAGGTGGGGCGAGGCGGCAAGGGCCTGCGCGCCGTCGTCGCCGATGGGGTTGCGGTCCAGGTAAAGCTCGGTGAGGCCCGTGGTCAATGGCGATGCGGCGAGCGCCCGAATCCCCGCGGGGCCGATGCCGTTGTCGCGCAGTTCCAGCTTGCGCAGCTTCGGTGGGTCGGTCCACTGCGCGACGCGTTCAGCGCCGGAATCGCCCAGGTCGTTGCGGTCACAGTGCAACTCGCGCAGTCCCTTGAGCTGCGGCGAGTGCACCATCGCCCGCACTCCCTGCTCGCCCAGGTTGTTTCCATCCATCTGCAGCAGCGTGAGGCGGCGGAAGAGCGCGGAGGCAGCCATCGCGTCGATGCCCGCCGGGCCCAGAGCCGTCGGACCGGCGACGTTGTCATCGATGCGCAGGATGGCGAGCGCTTCGCAGGGCCAGCGCGCCATCTCGATGAAACCGGGAGCCCCG
>JBEHXY010000528.1:0-2640 GCA_048498455.1 Planctomycetota bacterium
AAACGGTTTGGATTAAAGGACCGGAGACGCGGGTGGCGTCTCCGGTTTTTTTTTATTCGGCGGGAGCGGGGGAATTGGGGAGGGCGGGGGGTGCTGGCCGGGCGGGGGGCGGCGCAGGGAGGGGAGGCGGCGAGGCACCGGGGGATTCCTGGGATTGGTAGATGCGGCCGAGTTGCAGGAGGAGGGGTTCGAGTTGGGCGTAGTAGGTGTCGGGCGGCATGTCGGGTTTGCGGGTGCGGAGGGCTTCGATTTGCAGTTCGATGGCGTCGCGCCGGGCGCGGGCGTCGGGGGACATGGCGGCTTCGGCGGGGGATTTGACGAGGTGCCACTGGTGGGCGCGGGGGCCGTCGAGCGGGGTGTTGTCCTTGGCCTTGTGGACGGGGCGGAGGCCGTCGAAAAAGTCGGCGCCGATGCCGAGCTTGTCACCGTTGTCGTCGAGGAGGGCGTGCTCGGTCATGAGGCGGCCCTGCTGTTTGTACCAGTCGGCGGTGCGGTGGGAGGCGGCGAGGAAGGCTTCGAGGAGGGAGGTCTGGCCGTCGTGGTCGAGATCGGCGGCGGGGTCGGCGAGGGCTTCGGCGAAGGAGAGGCCGAAGCGGGCGTAATTGATTTCGGAACCGGCGCGGGTGGCGGTGATGACGACGCGGTTTTTGGCGGAGAGGCGGGGAAGGAAGGGGCCGGAGGCGGAGGTGCAATCGATGATCGCAATGGGGCGGGCGAGGGGTTTGAGCCATTCGGCGAGCTCGGAATCGCTGACGTCGGGGCCCTGGAGGTTGAGCTTGGCGTCTTTGCCGTCGTAGGTGCCGTGGCCGATCATGACGAGGTAGAGGGGGTTGATTTTGTCAGCGGCGGCGGCGGCGAGGGCGTTGCGGAGGCGCTCCTTGTCGGAGCCGGCGTCGGTGGCGGGCTCGGTGGCGGCGCGGGTGGCGGCGGCGGTGGTGGGAGATGCGGGGGCGGCGGTGACGCGCTCGCGGCCGATGACGAGGAGCTCGGCGCCAGCGCGGCGGGCGGCATCGGACCAGCGGTCGGACTCGCGGGCGAACTCGGCGCCGAACTCGGGAGCACCTTCCGCGCCGATGGCGAGGATGACGGTGGGGCGATCGGGCGCGGGGGAGGTGGCGGGCGCGGTCGATTGGGCGGGCGCGTGGGCTGCGACCAGGGCGGCGGCGAGCGCGGGAATCCATGTGAGACCGCGGCGTGTGTGGAAGGTCATGGCAAGCCCCTCCAGCGGCGAAGGCCCCATTCGGCGGCGAGAAAAGCGATGGCCAGCAGGAACACCCAGGACTGGTGCCAGAGCGGGTGAACGACGGGCTCGGTGATCTCGGCGTGAAGTTCGGGCAGGGCTTTGACGAAGCTATCGAGTTCGCCGGCATTGACGACGCGGCCGCCGGTGGCGCGGGCGAGGTGGTCGAGGAGGCCGGCGTTGGGACGGAGGTCGGCGAATTCCTCGGCGGCGGGATCGGAGGACCAGCCGGTGACGCCTTCGCCGATGGGCTTGCCGTCGGGTCCGGTGGCGGCGGCGCGGGCGCGGTAACCGCCGGAATCGCGGGGGACGTAGGTGGCTTCATAGCGGCCGGCCTGGCGGGCGGAGGGCTCGGCGCGGAGGGTGGCGGGTTTGCCGTCGGGGCCGGTGACGGTGAGATCGACGGTGGCGTTGTCGAGGGGGGCGTAGGCGGGATCGCGGACCTGCACGGCGACGTGGACGGCGCCATCGGGATCGTCGGGGTCGTGGCGCGGATCGACGGTGACTTCGACGCGCTGCGGGACGTCGGCGACGAGCCAGCGGACGACCTGGCGCCAGGCCTTTTCCATGTCGGAGGTTTTGACGTCGGGGCGGCGGAGCTCCCATTCCCAGAGGTCGCCGATGAGGAGGGCGGCGGTGCGTCCCTGGCCGAAGCGCTGTTCGACGAGGGCAGGGGGCGATTCGCCGCCGGGGCCCTGGGCGCGGGCGAGGATGGTGGCGCCGGGCTTGATGCCGCGGATGGGGTTGAGGGTGGCGAACTCGGGCATGGCGGCGAGGCGTGATTGTTCGGCCTGTTCTTCGGACTGCAGGCGGACCCAGGGTTCGAGCCAGCCTTCGCGCGTCAGGGCCATGCGGAAGCGGGTGTCGGGGGGATAATCGGGGACCTGGTCGGCGTAGACGGGCAAGACATCGCCGACGGGGGTGGTGTCCCATTTGCCTTTGTGGAAGGACTCTTCGCCGCCCATCATGAGCAGGCCGCCGCCGCGCTGGCGGACAAAATCCTTGAGCAATCCGAGCTGGTCCTGGGTGAAGAATTCGGCTTCGAGGTCGTCGATGATGACGGCGTGATAGGCGAAGAGTTCCTCGGCGGTTTTGGGGAAGCCGCCGCGGAGTTCGGCTTCGTCGGCGGTGTTCATGCGGACAAGCACGGGCTGGTCGTACTGGGCGACGTCGTCGGGATCGTTGCCGAAGGCCTGGAAGAGGGGGTTGGCCTTTTCGCCGGGCTTGCCGAGGAAGGCGAACTTGGGTTCGCGTTTGGCGACGCGGATGAGGCCGACGAGCTGCACCTGGTCATCGGAAGCGACGGCGCGGTTGAGGAATTTGTATTCCCAGTTGGGGCGGCCGGAGACGTAGAGCACGCGGAAGGGGCCGCGGCCGCGGTCGACGACGGCGAGGCGTGC
>JBEHXY010000529.1:0-2636 GCA_048498455.1 Planctomycetota bacterium
CCGCACGACATGCCGGAGAAGGGGGTGCACCGGGTGGGGAAGGACGAGTTCACGGTGCCCGGGGATTTGTCGATAGCGGACTGGATGGATGCGTTCGGGGCGCGGGTGGAGGCGACGCACACCACGACGGTGGCGGGGCTGCTGGCGGCGATGTTGAAGCGGTTGCCGAAGGAGGGGGACGAGGTGCGATTTGCGCATGTGGGGATGCGGGTGGAGGCGATGCGCGGGCGGCGGGTGGAGCGGGTGCGGCTGCGGCTGCTGGGGGATCCGGGGAGCGAGGGGCATGAGGAGGGGAGCATGGAGACGGGGGTGGGGACATCGACGGGGAACGGGAATGGCGGCGGAGGGGTGGGGACATGATGGAGGTGTTGCGGGAGTTGGCGCAGGAGGGGGTGGCGATCAAATTGCATACGCCGTGGGCGATTTACATCTGGTACGGTGTGGCGCTGGTGGGGCTGGTGGCGACGGCGGTCATCTCGGGGTCGGAGATCGGGATTTATTCGTTGTCGAAGGTGCGGCTGCGGCTGCGGACAGCGAAGCGCGACAAGCGGGCGCTGGTATTGAATGACTGGCTGCAGCATCCGACGTATGCGTTGGAGGGGCTGCTGATCTGGCAGAACATCTGGGCGTTCGCGTTTTCGGCGGCGGTGACGGGGATATTGATGGAGTATGGGTTTCGGGAGACGATGCAGGGGTTGATTTCGGTGCTGGTGGTGTTGCCGCTGACGCTGATTTTTGCCGAGATCATGCCGAAGGATTTGTTTCACACGTATGCGGACCGGTGGATATATCCGCTGGTGCCGCTGTTCAAGTGGATGTTTCGTATCATCACGTGGGTGCCGCTGTTGCCGATCGTGAACATGCTGTCGACGGCGAGCACGTGGCTGGTGGGCGGGAACAAGCAGCCGGCGGGGCCGACGGGACCGCGGGCGGAGATTGCGGCGTTGTTCCAGGAGAGCGCGGCGACGGGGGTGCTGACGGGGACGCAGCAGGACCTGGTGCAGCGGGCGTTGCGGCTGGCGCGGATCAACGTGCGGGAGGTGATGATTCCGTGGGCGCGGGTGGTGGGGGTTCCGAGCAGCATCGGGTATGAGGGATTTCGGGCGCTGGTGCGGCGGTACAACGTGTCGCGGCTGCCGGTGCTGGGGCGGACGACGACGGAGGTGCTGGGGGTGGTGGAGGTGCTGGATGCGTTGTCGGCGCCGGCGGGGGGCTTTCGGATACGGGAGCATGCGCGGCCGATGATGACGCTGATCGGGGAGCAGAGCGTGCGGTCGGCGATCACGCTGATGCAGCGGGCGCGGCAGACGCTGGCGGTGGTGGTGGACCGGCAGGGGCGGGCGGTGGGGTTGGTGACGATGAAGGATTTGATTGAGGAGTTGGTGGGGGATTTGGAGAATTGGTGAATGGAATGGTGAATAGCGAATAGTGAATGGTGAATGGTGGGGAGTGGGTATCACCGCAGAGAGCACAGAGGGCTCAGAGGGCGCTTGGGGGGACGGTGATTATCTTTGGGATTTCTATGTGTTCTCCGGGGTTTTGTGGGTTTGGTGGGGTCAGGGGTTGGGGAGGGTGGGGGTGACGACCTGGATGGGGAGGTTTTGGATTTTGGGGCTCGCGAGGAGGGCGTTGCGGGCTTGGAAAAATTGGGTGCGGGGGACGTACCAGCCACTCTGGCCGAGGTCGCTGCTGCCGAGCGGGGCGATGTGGGACTGGCGGTAGAGGACATCGTTCATGGCGTCGTTGATGGCGGGACCATCGGGGCTCCAGGCGATGCTCCACTCGAGCCCATCGGGCTGGTGGACCTGGGTGATTCCCAGTTTGCCTAGTTCGGCGTCGCTGAGGGTGAAGAGGACCATTTGCAGGGCGCGTGTCTGGGCAGCGAGGTCGGTGGAGACGGAGAGGAGCTGTCGGAATTCGGCGACTGCGGCGCGGGTGGAGCGGGCGCGGAATTGGAATTGGACGTCCGGGCGGGAGAGCCATTGGGCGGCGTTGGGAATGGGAGCGGTGGAAGGAGATTGGGTCGATGCCGGGCGGGTGGACGTGGTGATTTCAAAACCGGCAGCGGTCTTTCGGGCGGAGCCAGCGTGGACGAACAGGACCACGATGATGTCGGTGTTGGTCAGGCGCGGGTCGGTCAAAAGCACTTCCCGGGCACGGTTCTCGTCGGCCTGGTCGACGGTGACGCCGGTATCGTCCACGGTGGCGCGAAGGCCCGCGTCTTTGAGCACCCGTGCGATCCTCTCCCGGACAGCGGGGGGCTGCGAGGAAGGGTGGGTGTTGAACAGCGAGCTTGATGCCCAGACGGCTACGGGCACCGCGTGTTCGTTTTGTGAGTGGAGGGACTCGCAGGCGGACAGGAGGAAGAGGGAGCACAGGCAGGCCAGGGCGCGGAGAGAGGGTGACATCGACGTTGCTCCTACGACGGGTTTGGCATCGCGGCGGAGGGAACAAGCCGTGGGGTTTTACGCGGGGCGTCAGTTTTCTTCGATTTTGCGGAGCTGGTCGCGGAGGGTGGCGGCTTGTTCGTAGTTTTCGGTGTCGAGGGCTTTCTGGAGTTCGCGGCGGAGGCGGAGGGAGGTGGAGTGGCGGTCGGTGTCGGGGGATTTTTTCTTGGCGGGGATTTTGCCGACGTG
>JBEHXY010000530.1:0-2629 GCA_048498455.1 Planctomycetota bacterium
TGTTGTTTTCGATAGTGACGGTGGTGCTGTCGCTGTTGGCGGTGGGGATGTGGGTGCGGACGATCGCGCCGGTGGTGGCGTCGGTGGACGCCGTGGCGGCGAGCGAGCCGCGGAAGCCGGTGCGTGTGGCGGCGTCGGGTCCGTCGACGCAAGGGGAGATGGTGGCGGACTTTTCCAAGAAGCTGCACAAGACGGTTCCCGGGACGATGATGCTGAGCTTCATGCTGATCTGCCTGTTGCTGGTGGTGGGGTTTGCGGCGACGTTTCGGGAGTGGGTGCGGTTTTCGACGAAGCGGCGGGTGGCGCAGGGGCGGGAGCGGACGGAGTATGTGGATGCGTGGAAGCTGGCGGGGGAGCGGGCGCAGGTGGAGGAGGAGGAGGGGGAGGAATAGTGAATAGTGAATGGTGAATGGGGGTGGACAGGTGGCCGAGTGGTTTGGACAGGTGACCATTTTGCGAGCGCTGTAAGTGGTTGTGGGTTTTGGGGTTGGCGGAGGTGTCCAGAGGTGGCCAAGGGTTTTTGCTGCGTGTGGGGGGTGGGGCAAGGTGCGCATGGGATTTGGCAAGGTGCTCATTTTTCTTCTTTTGCGTATTAGCGGTAGGTTGTGTGTGTTGAAGGGGTTGTGTGCGGAGGGCGAGCAAGGTGCGCAGGTGCTCATGGTTTTTCTGCTGGCGCGGGGACCGGGAGACGGGGACACCAAGGCACAAAGACTCCAAGGCACCAAGACGGGCGGGAGGACCGGGATGACTGGGAGGGAGGACGACGGATGGATTTTCCACAAATGAACACAAATGATCACAAATGGGGTGGGGCATGGCGCGGGATCCTCCTATCTATGGGGGTCGCGCCCAGTTTGTGCGCACACCAATGGGTTTGGATTTTTGTAAGTGGTTTGGGGGCTGGTGGTTGGGGGGATTATTTTGGGGTTACTTCAAACTTTTTTGCTGCCAGGTTGTGCGCGCTCGGGGTGGCAGGGGGGCAAGGGGGGATGGAGGAGCGGGGGACGCGGGGGGTGGCGGGCGTTACGGGTGCTGGAGGAGGTGGAGGCGGGCCTTGGCTTGGAGGAGTTGGGCGACAGAGTCTGCGAAGAGTTCGAGGGGGGTGAGGGCGTCGATGGCTTTCTGGTAGGCCTTGATGGCGGCGGGGGGATCGGTGTGGGAGAGGGCGTCGGCGAGGGCGAGTTGGGTGGCGGTGCTGGGATCGTCGTTGGCGATCAGGGCTTGGAAGTCGGCGATGGCGGCGGGGTAGTTGGGAAGGGCGAGGCAGGTGGTGGCGCGGGCGCGGAGCGCATAGGCGTTTTTGGGATCGAGCTTGAGGGCGGCGGTGTATTCGTCGATGGCGGGCTGGAGGTGGTAGAGGGCGGCGTGGGCGTCAGCGAGTTGGGCGTGGAGGTTGAGCTTGGGGCCGGTGGCCATGGCGGCGGCGAGGTTCATGGCGGCGTCTTCGTGGCGGGAGAGGTTGAGGGCGGCGAGGCCGGCGATGGCGCAGGTGCCGGCGCTTTGTTGGCCGAACTCTTTGCCCTGAAGACGGGCGGCGCAGGCGTAGGCGAGGGGCCAGTTTTTGTCTTTGTAGGCGGCGTTGCAGGTGGTGGTGTAAAGCGCCTGGACTTTGGCGGTGGTGGATTCGGATTCGAGCTGGGTGCGGAGGGTGAAGGCGGAGACGAGGGTGTCGGAGTTGTGAATGTTGATTTCGGTTTCTCCGGCGGCGGCCATGTTGGCTTCGAGGGTCGCCTGGTCGTTCATGCCGGAGTCGTGGAGGTCCCGGGCGAGGAGCAGGTGGGCGTCTTCGGAGAGAGGGTCGGCCTTGAGGGCGGCGGCGACGGCCTTGGCGGCTTGCTCGGCTTTGTCCTTGGCTTCGGTGGCGCGGAGGGCGTGGGCCTTGGCGATGTAGGCGGTGGCGAGGGCAGAGTTGGGGACGAGGCTGTTCTGGGAGGAGCGGGTGGCGACCGCGATGAGGCGGTCGGCGAGGGCCGGGGCTTTGGCGGCTTCGTCTTCGGTAATGAGGTGATCGACTTGCTTCACGCCTTCTTTGATGAGGGCGTGCAGCAGGGCGGGGGAGTTGAGGAGCCGGTTGGCGAGGAGGGTGGCGGGGTTGGCGGGGGAGGCGGGAAAGGAGGATTCGGCGGCGAGGTAGGCGTCGAGGGCGGCGGCGGTGTCGTGGGATTGGTCGAGTGCACGGGCGGCGAGGAGGGATTGCTCGGCGGGGGAGAGGGAATGGTCGAGGAGGTGTTGCTGGAAATCTGCCCAGGCGAGGTAGCCGCGGGCGAGAGGGGCGGTGGGGGCGTCGTGATCGAGGTGGCGGGCGAAGTGGACGGCGGCGAGGGCGGCGGCGACGCGGGCCTCGATGACGGCGGCCTGGGCGTTGTCGGTGGGGGAGGGGAAAGCGTCGTGCGGGTTGTCGAGGGAGAATTGGGCGTGGGCGAGGAGGGCGGCGGCGTAGATTTCAGGAGCGGGGTAGAGGGCGCGGGCGGCGGCGATGGCGGGTGCGGGGAGGGATTCGCCGAGGGATTGGGCGCGGGCGAGATCGGCGAGCGGGGTGCGGATGCGTTCTTTTCCGATGGCGTTGCGGAGTTCCCATGGGGCGACGGCGTCGTCGAATTTGACGCGAGGGACCAAGAGATTGTCCGGG
>JBEHXY010000531.1:0-2622 GCA_048498455.1 Planctomycetota bacterium
TTCCAGAATTCCTGGGCGATGGCCGTCGGCACCGGATCGCGGTCGAGGCAGGTGAGGCGGCCGCCTTCCGGGAGCGCCGAGGCGATCGAGAGCGCGGAATAACCCGTGAACGTCCCGATCTCCAGCGCATTCTTCGCCCGGGCAAGGTGGACCAAAAGCGCCAGAAACGCCGCCTGGTCCGGATCAGTCAGCATGTGAGCGTCCGGGATCGTCTGCGTGCGGGCGCGAAGTTTTTTTTGCAGTGCCGATTCCGGCGTAAACCGGCTCTGGATGTAGGCGGCGACAGGAGCGGGAGCGAGGGATTTCATGGGCGCACTTCCATTTTTCGATTTTTACGGCGAAGCAGCCTTTCGCGAAATGATAGAGACCCGGGCGCGGTGGGAGCAAGGGCGGATGCCCGACTATAGTGGCCTGCCTGGGAAGCGAGGTGTCTTATGCCGCGGCCACTGGGGAGGGGTTTCTTTGAGCGGGGGGCGGCACAGGTCGCGCGCGAATTGATCGGCTGCGTCCTGGTGCGGCGGGTGCGCGGCCAGCACGGCGAAGAACGCTTGCTGCGCGGCCGGCTGGTGGAGGTCGAAGCCTATGTCGGGGCCCATGACCTGGCGTGTCACGCGGCCAAGGGACGGACCGGGCGCACCGAGGTGATGTTTGGCCGGGGCGGCCATGCGTACGTCTACTTGATCTACGGAATGCACGACATGCTGAACATCGTGACCGGCAGGGAAGGCGATGCACAGGCGGTGCTGGTCCGGGCCGCGGAGGCCGTGAGCGGCTTCGCGGGGCCCGTGAACTTGAGCGGCCCGGGCAGACTGGCAAAGGGATTCGCAATCCGGCGGGGCATGAACGGCGTGGACATGATCAGCAGGGAGGAGGGCCTGTGGGTGGAGCCGGCCGAACGGGTGGGAGCGATCGGCGTGGGCCCGCGGGTCGGGATCGACTATGCCGGCACGTGGGCGGAGGAGCTCTTGCGGTTTTACGAGGTGGGCAACCCGGCCGTCTCGAAGCCCTGGCCGTGGGCGGCGGCAAAGGGTCCTTCGAGAGCGTCGCGGGCCGATTCCCTGGCGCGCGGCTTGTATGAAAAGAAGGGCGGGCCTGCCGTCCAGGGCGCGGGTGGGCGCTAGGATGGCAGGTGCTTTGGAGGTCGTCGTGGGATTGTTGTCGCAGATGGTGCGCCGGGTGAACCAGGGGTTGCGGGGTTTGCCGCCGCGGATGGTGGGGAACCAGTACTTGAAGAGGTATGGGCGTATGACGGTATTGAAGATCGACAGTGCGGGCAAGGTGATTGAAGCCGAGGTGCTGTTGAAGGGGGAACAGGAGCCCGTGCGGGTGGAGCTGCGGGGCTATTCGGTGGAGGGCGGGGTGTTCAGGGCGGAAGCCGTGACCGTGAGCCGCCAGTGGATGGAGGTGCTGGCCAGGGAGTTGTTGGGAAAGGGGGTGACGCTGCCGGCGGGCATGCAGAAGTATGTGGGCTTGGTGTTGTGACCGCCGGGAAGGGGCGTTGTAGGTCCGCTGAGAATCATGAACGTGGGGGCTCCGCGTTGGCGACAGCGGATGGATCGGATGCGATGGGGTTCAGGAGGACGGGGTAGGCATCGTGGATCGGGCGGTCGGCGAGGATGGCGTTGATGAAGCGGGTGGTGTTGGCGGGATCGACGAGACGGGCGGCGGGGATCGGCAGGAAGTGCGTGTCGGTGAAGAGCAGGAGAAAATCGGGGAACGGTTCGATGCCGCGGATTTCCGTCCAGGGGATGCAGGTGGTGGCTTCCGGCGTGGTGAGGGTGAGGGCATCGGGCGTGAAGAGCAGGGAGAGCTCGGCGGCGCCGGTGAGCGGGCGGGCGAGTTTGCGGGAACGTCGAAAGGCGAGCAGGGGGAGGAAGAGGCCGACCATCCCGAGAACGAAAAGGTTGGGCGGATCGCGGTCGAAGTCGATGTGGTGGTGGAGGAGAAGGTCGGACAGGATGAGGGTGTAAAAGGCCAGGATGCAGGTGATTCCGTTGAGCAGCAGGAGCGACATGGTGATGCGGCCAAAGGAGCGTCCGCCGCGGACGAAGCGTGCGAGCTTGAGCGCGGCGCGGTGGTCTCCGGGGGAAAGCGCGTAGGGGAGAGTGATCGGCGTGAAATCGACGGGCATGTGCGGAATTGTAAGGGATGCGGATAGGCGAGTTTTGAGGATTTAGCGGCGGGAGTTGGATTCTAAAGAGGGGAGAGCGCGGCGGCTTTTTCGCGGAGCCATTGTCGAAGCGCGTGTTTGGCGTCGGCGGGGTGCGTGTCGAGTTGTTCGCGGATCTTGGCGAGGTCGGGGTCTTGTCGGTCGTAGTCCCAGATGATGGATTTGGCGAAGCTGTCGCCGGCGGTGGGGTCGTAGAACTGCCCGGCGAAGCGGTGGTCGGGGAGGTTGGTGAGGGCGAGGAGGTAATTCAGGCCGTCGGGGAGGTGGGCGTTGGTGAAGGCTTTGGCGGCGGCGAGGCGCGGGGATTGTGCGCGGTTCAGCGCCCGGCGTGCGGCCGCGAGGGAGGCGGGCGTCTTTTTGTCGAGGAGGCGCTGGGTGGGGAGGGTGAGGGTGATGAAGTCCTGGTCGCGGGCGGGGAGTTCGAGGGCGAGTTCGTCGGCGAGGTTGGAGAA
>JBEHXY010000532.1:0-2607 GCA_048498455.1 Planctomycetota bacterium
ATCGCTCAAAGCCGAGATGTCATTGAAATCATGGCCAATTCCCGTCGTCCTTCGTGCCCTTCACACCCTTCGTGCTCATTCCGCTGGCGCAACAGGCGCCGCTCCTCCGCGGCCCCCTCGCCCCCCGCGCCCGCCGCGCCCCGGCGCCGGCCCCGCATCGGGCACCACCAACTGCCCCCCATTCTTCTTCCGCTCCGCCTCCCATCCCGGCAAGTACGCCTTCGCCAGCTCCGTCACCTCCAGCGCATTGAGCGCCCACTGGATGCTCGCCACCCCATGCAACTGCCACCCGTCCGTGCTCCCCAAAAACACCGGATCCGTCACCGGATGCACCACCTCCGGCCCGTCGATCTTCCGATTCTGCGGAATCGCCAGCCCCTCCCCGATGTTCGCCGTCCCCACCAGTTTGTCCCACGCCAGGTTCCCCAGCCGCTGGTCCTTCCGCACAAACGCCGCATACGCCGCCCCACGCGGCGCCGTCATCTGGTTCCCCCCGCTCGTCGACACCGCCTCGCACACCTTCGCAAACCCCTCCCAGAATTCCGGATAATCAAACATCTGCTTCTCATCAAACAGCATCTCCGGACCGCCGAAAATAATGTCGAAATAGTTTGATCCCAGCGGCCCCCCGTTGCTCCGCGCCACGATGCTCTTCATCCCCGCCATCACCCGGTCCCGCCACACCACATCCCCTGTCCGTTCCCACTCCGTCGCCCAGTTGATCGAATACGAAATCCACTCCAAATTAAACGCCACGTTCGAATACCGCGCCTCCATCGGCTTCCCATCCGAATACGTCTGCGCCGGCGCCGCCCCGCCGCGCCCGCCACGCCCCACCGGCGATTCCATCTTCGACAATTCCTCTGGACTCGGCGCTGCCACATTCCCCTGCAACTGCGGCCCGTTCGGCGTCGGCACATAATGCGACCCGTTGAACTGCTGCAGCTTCGCATACGTAATGTCCGCGTCCAGCTGCTCCCGCATCAAGTCCCCCAGCCGCTCATCCCCGCCCGACAGGTAATACATATACCGCTTCAACATCGCATGGCTCGCCCGCGGCTGCTTCGCCCCATCCCCCCAGTGATTCACATTGTGCCGCGACCCCATCGGCGCAAACGGCCCGATGTGATACGCATCCGTCTCGCTCGTGTGCCGCGTCATCGCCTCCGCCATCCGATACGCGTCCGCCTTCCCGCTCCGCAAAAACGTGTACCACAAAAACATGTCCGGCATCAGCTCGGTGTTCGCCCACGCCCACCCGCCAACGTCATACCGCCAGTCATGCCGCCCGAAATCATAATTGTGCATCACATCGCCGAAGTCCCAGAACCCATACCAGTTCCGCTCCTCCTGCTGCCCGTGATAAAACCCATACAACTGATCCAGCTGATCCTCCACCCACTTCAGCGTCGGCGTGCTCCGGTCCGGCAAACTCCACACCCCGAACACCGGAATCGAATGGTAATATTCCGGCGTGCACACCAGCGCCGGCGGCGCCGCCACCGCCTTCCCCATCTCCACCAGCGTCGCATCGCTCGGCATCTCGCCGAACGCCCACATCGTCAAATCCGCCGTGTGCGCAATCCCATACGCCGTCCCCCAGCCCGGCTTCCAATCCTCATAATTCGTCGTCAGCCCGTGCGGCCCCTCGTCATACGTCCGCATGTCCATCGCTTCCCCCTCCGGCGACCACAACCAGATCTTCATCTCCCCCTCCGCCGTCGCCGCATTCCGAATCTCCAGCGATGCCGGATACTTCTGCCAGAAATCCTTCACCCCCACCGCAATCCCGCCCGACACATCCCCCAGCACCGCCAGCCCCTGCGACCGCTCCCCGTTCGTCACATGCAGCCACGAACTCTTGTCCGTCGTCCTTTTATCAATCGACCACCCCTTCGGCCCCATCTGCGTCAGCTTGTAATCGTTGTACACCGCCACGCTCATCATCGCCGTCTGGTTCGGCAACTCCGCCATCGGCGGCATCCGCTTCCCCCCAAGATGCGCCGCATACTGCTCCGCGTTCAACGCCCCACGATACCCGGGCAACAACCGCACCGGCTGGCACCACACCCCCGTCCCATCCCCGCTGAAACGCACGTGCCGGTTGTGCAGCTCCTCCACCAGCGGCACCGAAAAACTCACCGCCATCCCTTTGATGAAATCCTTCGTCTGGTCCCCATCATAAATAAACGAATGCACCATCCGCACATTCCCCACCCCGCTGTAAAAATAAAACCGCATCACAAACGGCAAAATCTCCCGCGTCCCCCCTCCTGCCTTATCAGCAACATGCACCCCCTCCACCTTCACCACCGCCCGCACCGGCCCGCTCTGTTCCAGCGTCACCTTCGTGACCTTGCTCGTGTACCCCACCAGCTTCGTCACCCCCTCCGCCGCCCCCGACCGATCCTCCATCTCCACCACCAGCTTCCCCTTCTCCGCCACCTTCCGCTCCCCCACGAACATCGATTCCACCAGATACTGCCCACTCTTCGGAAACCGCGCCCGCACCCCGCCCGCCCCCGTGTCCACCTCCACCGCGTTCCCATCCTCCGTCGCCTTCACCACCGCCCCCGGCATCACCGCACTCCCCACCTCCACCTTCAA
>JBEHXY010000533.1:0-2597 GCA_048498455.1 Planctomycetota bacterium
ACCCTTCCCCCGTGCCGTCGCGGTCGATATCTGTGTGAATGATCGCCAGCGCCGCACCCCCGCCCTCACCCTCCTCGCCCTCCTCACCGCCACCCTCACCGCCCACGCCGCCGACCCCGCCCCCAAAACCGGCACCTTCGAAACCACCTTCACCACGCGCAGCCCCCTGAGCGAAATGAAGTCCCTCTGCAAACGCCTCGGCTACCCCGCCCCCACCGCCGACTACGACCTCTCCAAGGAACCCTTCTTCGTCCACGTCCCCGAAACCTACGACCCCCAGAAACCCGCCGGCCTCCTCGTCATCTGCAACTACAAAAAATCCGTCTCCCTCCCCACCCCCGTCCTCCCCCAGCTCGACGAAGCCAACCTCATCGTCGTCACCGCCCAGAATTACCCCGACGAATCCTGGCAACGCGGCGGCACCGCCCTCGACGCCGTCCACAACCTCCGCCAGCAATACGCCATCGACCCCCGCCGCATCTACCTCCTCGGCGGCGGCGAAGGCCGGGACAATTCCCTCAAGGGCTATCCCGCCATGGCCGAACGCCTCGCCCTCAATTTCCCCGAAGTCTTCACCGGCTGCATGACCGTCACCGTGCTCAGCTATCACCGCGTCATGGACGGCCCCTCCCGTTATTACAATCCGGACATGGCGAGCCCCGACCCCGCCGCCCTGCGTCTGGCCAAAACCCACCCCATCATCTTCATGACCGAAAACCCCGACCCGGGTCAAAAGCTCTTCATGAAGAGCTTCACCGACGACGGCTTCCAGCACGTCAAAGTCGCTCCCATCACCCGCGACCAGTTCCACTACCCCAACTACACCACCGACTGGCTCCCCGACTTCATCAAATTCCTCGACACCACCACCGCCACCCTCAAACTCCCCACCACCCACCCGACCACGACGCGCCCCACCACCACCCGCCCCACCACCACGCGCCCCTCCAACCCCAAATGAACAATGAACAATGATCAATGAACAATCCCCCTTTTAAGCTTTTACTCCCTTAATCCTTTACTCTTTCCCCCATGCCCCTCCCCGCCGGCACCCAAATCGTAAATCCACGCCGCCCACGCGCCCCCCCATCACCCCCGCCCCTTCTCCGCCGCAAACTGCCCGATCACCGCCTGCACCTGCTGAAAATTCACCGGCTTGGTCAAGTGGGCGAAAAACCCCGCCTCCCGCGCGTGCCGCACGTCGTCCTCCATCCCATAGCCGCTGATCGCCACCCCCGGCAACCCGAACTCCCCGCTCAACCGCCGCATCAAGTCCAGCCCGCTCCCGTCCGGCAACCCCAGATCGCTCAGCACCAGGTCCACCGCCCCCTGCCGCGCCGCCGCCAGCGCCCCCGCCACTGATTCCGCAACCGTCACCTCGTGTCCCAGCGCCCGCAGCAGCCGCGACATCACCATCGCCGTGTCCCGATGGTCCTCCACCAGCAGCAGCCGCAGCCGCCGCGCCGGCGCCTGCTCCCCCGCTCCCTCCACCGGCGCGACCGTCTCCACCGGCGCCGCCACCGTCGGCAGGCGAATCGTGAACGTCGCCCCCTTGCCCTTGCCCTCGCTCGTCGCCGCCAGCTCCCCGCCGTGCGCATCAACAAGCGCCTTGGAAATCGCCAGCCCCAGCCCCAGACCCCCGAATTGCCGCGTCACCCGCTCCCCCGTCTGCTCAAAGGCGTCAAACACCTTCGCCAGAAACTGCGGCTCAATCCCGATGCCTGTGTCGCACACGTCAATCCGCACCCGCTCCCCCTCGTCCGACGTCGCAATTTCCAGCCGCCCGCCCGCCGGCGTGAATTTCACCGCGTTCTTCACCAGGTTCCACAATACCTGCTGCAGCCGCGCCGGATCCGCCTGCACAAAATGCCGCGATGCCCCCAGCCGCGTCTCCACCGCCAGCTCCTTGCGGTACATGTCGCTCCGGCAAATCTCCTGCGTGTGCTGAATCAACCCATGCACGTCCACCACCGTCGGATGCAGCGGCATTTTCCCGCGCGCCACGCGCGTCAAATCCAACAGGTCGTCTATCAGCCGCGCCTCCAGGTCCGCATTCCGCCGGATCATCTCCACCGCATCGCGCACGTCCGCCGGCAGCCGCTCGTCCGACACCAGCGCCGTCGCCGTCGTCAGCACCGGCCCCAGCGGCGTGCGCAGCTCGTGGCTGAGCACCGCGAGAAACTGGTCCTTTGCCTTGTTCGCCGCCCCCGCCTCCGCCAGCGCCTGCTGCAGCTCGTGCCGCGCATTTTCCAGCGACGCCGTCAGCAACTTCGCCTGCCCCGCCGCCTGCCGCGCCACCGCCGCCTGCCCCTCCGCCACCACCAGCGCCCGCTCGCTGCGAAACGCCGCCGCCAGCACCGGCAACACATCCCGCACCACCCCCGCCGCCGCCACCGACGGATTCCCGCCCAGGAGCACCAGCGCCGATCCATCCACCGCCATCAACCCAACCCCGGCCACCTCGTCCCCCGCCCGCGGAAACGGCAGCGTCCCCGTCGTCACCAGCCGCCCCGCCAGTTCCTCGAGAAACCCCCGCCATCGCCGCGCCTCGGGCAGGGTCTGCAAAAACCCCGGCGCCGGCAGCATCGCCCCCACCT
>JBEHXY010000534.1:0-2572 GCA_048498455.1 Planctomycetota bacterium
GGGAGGGTGTTGGCGGCCTTTTTCGCGGGCGGGTGGGTGGATGAGTGTCACCTGTTTCAGGCGGGACTGCTGATTCCGGGCGGGCGGCGGGCCGTGGCCGGGGAAGCGGCGGGGCGGCTGGCGGAGGCGCCGCGGCTGGAGATTGCGGGCGCGGAACGCGTGGGCGCGGATGTGCACATCACGGCTTATCCGGAGCGCAAGGGCAAGGGGCGGAAGCGGTAGATCAGTGGCGGCGGCGGGAGCGGGGTTGCACGGTCCCCTGGACATTTTCAGTCAAAGCGCGAAGGTCGGCGTTGGCGGTGGCGCCGGTCTCCTGGGCGATGCGCGCGGCTTCGGCCGCGAGCTGCTCCACGGTTTGTTCAGCAGTGGGTTCGGTGTCTTCGGGAAGGGGGGTGCCGATGGTCACGTTGCCTTCGAACTGGGCGCCTTCCGCGACGCTGAGGGACGCGGCGCGGAGGTCGGCCGCGACGCGGGCGGTGGGGGCGAGGCGGCAGGACTGGGTCAGGGTGATGGTGCCGCGGAGGGTGCCATGGATCTCGAGGGTGGTGCCGCGGAGGTCGCCGAGAAGGGTGCCGGCGGCGGTAAGTTCGAGGGGATCGGCGGTGACGACCAGGCCTTCGACGGTGCCGGCAATGCGGGCGGGGCCTGCGAGGTGCAGTTCGCCTTTGACGCGGGTGTTGGTGGAGATGACGGTGAGTTGGAGGTCTTCAGACATAACGACATCCTTATGGGGCTGCGCGGGCCAAGAGGGTTGCTGACTTACAGGTTATCGACTGGCGCGCGGGTGGAGCTTGAGCAGGGAAGCGGCAGAAGCATCAGGCGTTGAGGGGGATGACGAGGCTGCCCATGGAATGGGCGGGGAGGGCTGCGAAGAGCTCCCGGGTCCCGTGGGTGAAGGCGCCGTCGGAGATTTTGACGTTCTGGGTGGTTTCGTTGTTGGAAGTGACGGAGGAGCCGTTCATGACCTGGAAGGTGGCGGCCGCCCAATTGAGGTTGAGCGCGATGCCGGCGAGAACCGGGGGAAGGTTGAAGTGGAAGGTGGTGTTCTGGTCGTCGGCGACGGTGTTGTTGAAGAGGGTGATGACGAGCTTTCCGGAGCTGACGGTCACCATGACGTCGGCGGCGGGGGTGGTGTCGGCGTCGTTGAGCGGGTTGGTGGAATCGATGGCCCATCCGGCGGAGAGGGAGGAGGTGATGATTTTGCCGGTTGCGTTGTTGAGGAGTTTGGCGGCCAGAGCGGTGGGGCGCGGGTTGGTGTCGGCGGTGGTCATGTCGGCGAAGAGGCCGAAGTGGCCGAGGGCGTAGCCTTCGGGCTCGTTGTTTCCGCGCTGGATGAGGGTGAACATGTTCTGGTTGGTGATGCCGTAGTCGCGGGCGAGGATCATGGCATTGTGGGCGACGGTGAGGCCGGCGCCGAGGGAGGTGGCGTAATCGCTTTCGGTCTGTGCGGTGAGGGTGTTGTTGAGTTCGCCGGGGGCTTCCTCATAGACGTAAACGGGCTTGCCGAAGATGGAGGCCGGGTAATCGTATTTGTCTTCGGAGATGTGTTCCGCCAGCGCGCCGCCGAGGAGATTGGCGAGCGGCATTTCGGTGTTGGGGCCGCCGGTGTAAGCGGAGACGTCGACGGCATCGGCGCTGGGGGTGAGGAGGACGGCCTGCTGGGTATACCAGGGAACCCACTGCCAGCCGTTGACGATGAGGGTGATCTTGGATTTGACGGCTGCGTAGAGCGGGTCGGCCTTGAAGGCCTGGAACATGTTTTCGGCGCGGTCGAAGTAGGTTTCGAAGGGGACGTAGGAATTGGGGTAGAAGGTGGAATTCCAGGACTCATTTCCGGCTTCGATCTTGAGGGAGGGGAGATCCTCGAACCAGCTTCCGGCGTGACCGTCCGCGGCGCGCTTGGCGCCGTAGGTGCTGGTGACGGCGCCGCCGAGATATTCCATGAGGTTGTGGATTTCCTGCTGGGACCAGGTGGTGGGCAGGACCAGCCAGGGGGCGGTGTTGGTGTCCTTGGCGAGCTGGAGCATTTCGGGGAGACCGAACTGGGGGTCGTAAGTATCGAAGGGGCCGACGAGGGTGGGGCGTGCGTCGGGGTTACCGATGATGGAATCGAGATCGGTGAAGCGGAGGCTGGGGTGCCAGAAGCGGAGCTGGCCGAAGTTGTAGTCCTTGATGAGGTTTTCGATGGTTTTGCTGAGGGTGCTGGTGGGGGAGATCTGATCGGTGAGATCGGTGAGGTGGACCACATCGAGGTTGATGGAGCCGGCGGCGCCGTTGAAGGCAAGGCCGACGATGCCGTTTTCGTAGACGACGGGGTTGGTGGCGCTGACGGTGAGGGAGTACTTGTGCCACTGGCCGTCGGCGATGAGGGCGATGCTGGTGGCGCCGCCGTTTCGGGCCTGATAGAGGGAGAGGTGGGCGGTGGCGCCGGGGGTGGTGGTCATGGCGTAGAAGGAGAGGACGTAGATGTGCCCCTGCTGGAGGACGTTTCGTCCGGCGGTGGCGTCGGCGCCGAGGTAATACTGGAGGGAGGCGTAGTTGTTGGAGGCGGGGCCGGCGCCGAAGGTGATTT
>JBEHXY010000535.1:0-2570 GCA_048498455.1 Planctomycetota bacterium
GCTTTTTCGGCGACCTGGGCCTGCGTGGCGTCGCCGGCGTGGATGATCACGAGGTGATGGAAGGTGGCGGTCTGGCCCTTGGGGAGCGTCCATTCGAGCGGGCCGATGTGGGCGAGCAGGCCGAAGAGGCGCACGTGCCAGGCGGTATCGCCGCCGGGATTTCTGGCGTCGTTGACCATGGCGACGCCGTAGGTTTTGCCGGCGATCTGGCCGGAGTAGTCGCACCAGTCGGCGGGGGCGGAGCGGGCGGCCTTTTCGCCGAGGGCGCCGGCGCCGGTGGTGATTTTTTTGGTGGCGGCGGGCGCGTCAAGGATCGGCTTGGCCATGCGCACGGCGCACAGGCCGGCCTCCACGCCAGAGACGTTGAGCGGCTTGCACTTGAAGGTGGCTTCGGCACTTGCCGCGGTGAGGGCGCTGGTGATTTTGATGCCGCGATTGCCGTCGGGGTAGACCGTGAACTTCACGGTGCGGGTTTCGGTGAGGACGGGGCCGGGGCCGTCGCCATCCCACGCCAACTCCTCCACGAAGCCATCGGGCAGAATGGAGGTGAATTTCAGATGGCGCTGCTGGTATTTCTTTTCAAGCCAGTGGTCGGCGCCGTTGACGTTGCCGTGGCCGACCCAGAGGGAGCGCTGGTGCGGGTGATCGACCTTGGGGTCTTTGAGGAGTTCGCGCTGCTGGTCGCTGGTGACCTCGGCGCCATCGGCGGCGAGCACGGGATAAAAGTAGGGACGGTTCCAGTGCGGATCCTCGGGCGTGGGGGCGAAGCGGTAGGTGGTGAAGGCGCTGCCGCCGGCGGAGACGCGCAGCTCGGTTTTGTTTGGGGTGATCTGAATCGCCGGGGGCGAGGTGGCCGGTTGAGAGTCCGCCGCGCCGCACACGCCAATCAGGGCCACCAGGGCCGCCCGGCACACCGGCCGCCGCCATCCGTTCCACCGCAAACCCGTCATGCCTGCCTCCATCGCCGCCGCTCCGCCAACCCTCTGTTAACGCCGCGCCGGCCCGGCGATTTCCCCGTTCCGGGCCTGTTTGGACTTTTTCGCTGTGCAGCCGGGCGTTTGGCACTACACTCAGGCCATGCTCATTCTCGGCATCGATCCTGGACTCCGCATCACCGGCTACGGCCTGATCTCGCTGACCGCCGGCCGGCCGCTGCTGCAGGAGGCGGGGGTGCTGCGGATGAAGAGCAAGGGGGATCTGGCGGAGCGGCTGTGCGAGCTGCACAAGCACCTGGTGGAGCTGATCGTGGAGACGGCGCCGGACCGCGTGGTCGTCGAGCAGCTTTTCGCCCATTACAAGCACCCGCGCACGGCCATCCTGATGGGCCATGCCCGCGGCGTGATTCTCCTGGCGGCCTCGCAAAATGGGCTGCCGGTGACGAGCCTCGCGGCGACGCTGGTGAAGCGGACGGTCACGGGCAACGGCCATGCGTCGAAGAAGCAGGTGCAGCGGGCGGTGGCGATGCACTGCAAGCTGGCCAAGCCGCCGGAGCCGCCGGATGTCGCCGACGCGATCGCGATCGGCTGGACGCTGGCGACGCGGATCGCCCACCACGCCCCGATGGCCTGACACGTTTTGAATCGCGAATCCGGCCGAGTAGCAAATCCGTCGGCGCGCGCCGATAATGAGGGATTCCCCTTTTCCGATGCCCCGGAGCGCGCATGAGCCAACCCCTGGATACCCCTGTCGAACGCACCCCCGAGCAACACGCCGCCGTGCGTCGCCGCTCCGGCCCCATCGCCCTGGGCGGCGTGATCTGCGGCGTGGGCGCTCTGGCCCTGCTGCTCAACCGCAGCGTCGACCACGCGAGCCCGCCGAATATTTTCGCCATAAACCTGTCCTTCTGCGCGATGTTGATCGGCGTGGGCATCCTGTTTTACGTCAAGGGCACGCCGGGCGCGCGCATCACCATCGCGCTCTCGCTGCTCTCGCTGCTGGTGGGGCTGGTCGGGCCGATGGTCTTTGCCCGGCAATCCCTCACGTGGCGGCTGGCGATCGAGAACCGCGAGCTCGCCAATGTCGTCAGCATCGTGAACGCCTCCCGCAGCTATGCACAAAGTCACGATGGCCAGTTCCCGCGCGACCTCCACACCCTGCTCGACGCCAAGCTGCTGACCCCGGACGACCTCCACTCGCCCTTCGGCAACGGCGAGGAAATCACGATGCGGCAGCGCGTCAAAAATGGAAAGATGACCCCCCAGCAGTTCGACGAGTGGTACGCCCGCCACAGCGATTATGACTACTACGGCAGCGATTACACGCTGCAGGCGATCACCGCCGCGACGCGTCCCACCACCACCGCCACGGCCACCGCCGCCTCCGCGCCGGCGGCGACCGCCGATCTCTCGAAGGTCATCATCGCCGCCAGCACCGATGTGATCATGAGCACCAAGTTGTCCGCGGGATTCCTCGATGGCCATGGCGAATTCATCGGGCTGGAAGCGGCGGAGGTGGCGCTCAAGGCGACCAACGACGCCCGTGCCGCGATGGGGCTTTCCGCGCTGCGGCCTCCCAGCTCGGTCGAGCACGCCCGGGAAATGGAGCGCCAGGACCAGGCCCAGCAACGCTGA
>JBEHXY010000536.1:0-2567 GCA_048498455.1 Planctomycetota bacterium
CTGTGGAACACCAAGGACCTGGGTTACCTGACCGTGTACACCGCGGAAGCCGTGGCCACCGGCAAGTGGCACGAGGGCGACAAGACGATCAAGGCCGGCCGGCTGGGCGAAAAGCCGATCGTCAACGGGCAGGTGCTGCTGGGCGACATCCTGGTGTTCACCAAGGACAACATCGAGAAGTTCAACTTCTGAGGCCGACAAGGCAGACCGTGAAAGTGGAAGAGGCCCGGGCCCGTGTGCCTGGGCCTCTTTTTGTTGATCGACTTCGCGGGCGGCGAACGTGGGGGAGCTTCCCTTTTGACCGGGAAGCCGATCATCCTGGCAGGTTCGCGGAATTGAGCAGCGATTCGGCGCGCTCCAGGTCGGCGGGGGTGTTGAGGTTGAGCAGTTCGTGCCGGTGTTCGAGCGGAACGGGGAAGTGGCGGACACCGGCCAGGGAGGCGAGCGGGTGCAGCGCGCGGCGGTTGTCGGCGAGCATGCTGCGCAGCGTGGGCAGGAGGGCCGGCGTGTAAATCGCAAGCAGCGGCTCGGGTCCGTCGGGGGTCGTGGCGAGGGTGGCGAGGGCATCGGGGCGGCGGGCGGCGATGAGCTTTTGCAAAAGAGAAGCGCCCAACAGCGGGGCGTCGCAGGGGAGCAGCAGCATCGGGGCCTGCGTGTGCTGCAGGGCGGTGATGAGGCCGCTGAGGGGACCGCGGCTGCGCGATTCGCCCGCATCGCTCGCTGTCTCGAGCGAGGGGTCATCCGGCAGAAAAGTCGCAGGCAGGTCGGCGGGCCAGGCGGAAAGTTTCTCCCGGCCGACGATCAGCAGCGTGGGCGAAACCTGCAGTGCCGTCCGCGCGATTCGCTGCAGCATGGGGATCCCCCCCACCGGAAGCAGCGCCTTGTCCGCAGCCATGCGGGTGGAGCGGCCGCCGGCGAGGATGGCGATCGAAAGCGTCATGCCTTCATGCTAAAGGACAAGCGGACGATGGCCAATGCGCCGCATCAGGCCGGAGACAGGGCCGGCGCCGGCGGAGCGCTGGGTTCGACCCGCGCGGGTTGGCACTGCTTGATCAGGCGGGCGATTTCCGGCTTGCAGGAGCCGCAGCCGGTGCCGGCCCGGGTGGCGGCGCAAACCTGCGGCAGCGAAAAGTGGTGCTCCCCCGCCGCCCGGGTGATCGTGCCGGCGCCGACGTGGTGGCAGGAGCAGATCAGCGCCCCATCGATCGGCGCCGGGGCCCCCGCGCCGGGGCGCAGCAGCGTGGCGCGGAGGTCTTCGAGCTCTGTGCCGGTGGCGATCCATTCGAGATACTGCGAAAAGTTCTGCGTGTCGCCCAGGCAGATCGCGCCGATGAGGCGGTCCTTGTGGATCACGCATTTCTGGTAGAAGCGCTGCCGGGCATCGAGCAGGGTGACGGTTTCGATTTCTTCCACGGGCAGCGCGGGATCGTCCGGCGCGGGATCGGTGATGCCCGCGCAGGCCAGGAACAGATTCTTGATCTTGAGAATGTTGGCCGGTGGCGTGGCCTTGTAGGGGGCATGGTCGTTGCCGCGGAGAAACTCGGCGAGCGCCACGGCCATCGCTTCGGCGGCGGGAGTGGTGCCGGCGACGAAGTCGTCGAGCTGCGCGCACTCGCCGATGGCGAAAATCGACGGATCCGACGTCTGCAGGTGAGGATTGACCAGGATGCCCTTCTCGCAATCGAGCCGCGCGATGCCGGCGAGTTCTTTGTTGGGGGTCGTTCCGGTGGCGAAGATGAACAACTCCGCGGGAAGGCCGGAGTCCTGGGTTCCCCGTTCCCCGTGCGTGGTGATGCGGACGGCTTCGAGCTTTTCCGCGCCGACGAGCTCGATCGGCGTGCTGTGAAACCGCACGTCGATGCCGCGCGAGGCGAGTTCCCCGGCAAGCAGGGCGCTGGCCGTCGGGTCGAGTTGCCTGGACATGAGCCGGTCCGAGCGCTGCAGCAGCGTGACCTGCAGACCGCGGTGCGTGAGGGCGTCGGCGAGCTCCAACGCCAGGAGCCCGGCGCCCTGGATAACCGCGCGTTTTCCCGGCAGGGCGTCGGCCAAGATGGCGTCGGCGTCGTAGCGGGAGCGCAGGGTGTGCACGCCGCGATCGGGCATCGGACCGTCGTAATGGATCGTGGGACGCGAGCCGGTGGCGAGGATCAGCGTGTCGTATTCGAAAGAGCGGCCGCGGGTGTCGGTGACGGTTTTGTGGGCCCGGTCGATGCGCGCGACCAGGGTGTTGGGATAAAAACGCACGCGGTGGGGATTGAGGGAGGAGCGATCGGCGCGCACGAGGGCATCCCAGTCGGCGCTGCCGTCGATGTAATGCGGGAGCAGCACGCGGTTGTAGAGCGGAAAGTTCTCGCCGCCCAGCAGCAGAAGCTCGTCCTCCTGGTTGAACCGGCGGTGGTGCTCGATGAAGGCCAGGGCCGCGGCGCCGGCGCCGACGATCACGATTCGGCGTTTGCCGGGAATCCATTTTTCGGCCTGCACCGCGGCCAGCTTCAAGTCCGGTTCCCTGGACACCGGATCCAGCCGCGGCGAGGTGAGGTTGTTGGCGCGGGCGGAATCGGTGCCGG
>JBEHXY010000537.1:0-2566 GCA_048498455.1 Planctomycetota bacterium
TGCTATACTCCTCTCTCGACGCCCCCTGCATGGGCGGGCCCGGTGCACGGGTAGGCCGTGAACCTGGTCAGGTCCGGAAGGAAGCAGCCATAAGCGTGTTTTGTCCGGTGCCGCCGGTAGCCCGTCCTTGCACGGGGCGTCTCCCCAAAATCCAACGAAAAAGGCGACCTGCAAAGGCCGCCTTTTTCGTTTTTGCCGCGGAAACCCCAACCGGCTCCGTTCAATCCGTCTCGTCCCCGCAACCACGCCGCGGCCGTAGCAGCATGTACAGCCCGAACGCCGCCAGCACGCTCCCCGCCACGATCACCGTCCGCTTCACATAATCCGCAGGCGCCGGTGGCACATACACCGGCCCATTCCGGTTGAACCGTGCCGGCGTGGCCACATACCGCCCATACGACGGCACCGGAAACTCCTTCACAAACGCCGCCAGATCCCCCGCCAACGCCTCGCCGCTCATCGGCACCCCATGCCCGGCGCACAAGTAGTACGGCCGCAGTTCCGCCAGCGCCCGTGCCGATTGCCGCGCATGATGCCAGTTGTACGTCGCATAGGGCGGCGGCGAGTACAACTCCGGCCGCTGCGTCAACGCCCCCAACGGCGATTTCTGGTTCATCGTCACGATCGCATCCCCCGAAATCAGCACCCGGTGCTGCTCGTTCCAGAAGCTCACGTGCCCCGGCGTGTGCCCGGGACTCGGCCGGAATTCCCATCCCGGCAGAAACGGCAATTCCCCCACATCCTCTGGATACGCCTGCACCTGCACCGGCACCTCCGTCGGCCGCGACGTGTCCATGAACCGCGACACCTCCGCCATCACCCCCCCCACCGTCGGATCCCCCGGCGGATAACGCCGCCCGCCGTTCAAATACGCAATCTCCAGCGCGTGGGCATACACCGGCACCCCCGCCCACGCCCCCGTGAGCAGCTCCGGCAACGCCCCCGCATGATCAAAATGCCCGTGGGTCAGCAGAATCGCCCGCGGACGCGCGCCGCCGAACAATTCCGCCGCCGTCTCCTGCATCCGATCCCCATATCCCACATCCCCCACATCGATCACGACATAATCGTCCGCATCAATGGCGACAAAATACGCATTCGAAATGCCCGTCGGCTGGCGGTACACATTCGGTGCAACTTCTTGTGCCGCCGAGGACATGCGCGAAGGGGCGTCGAGCTGGGCCATGACAATTCCTCCTGAACGGGCGCAATGCTGGCCCTCACCGCAAACCAAAGCAAACGCGAGGCCGCGCAGCTGACGCCGGTCAACAGATCCCCCGTCGCCCAAAACAAAAGCAGCGCGGTTCTGCAACCGCGCTGCTTTTCTCCGGCGACCTGCGAAGTCCGCCTCTGGAGGAGTTCGTCCCCTTATCCCCCCGCTCCCGCCCGCACCGCCTGCGCGAACAGCGCCCCCGCCAGCGTCCCCGGACCGGGATGATGAAACGACCCCACCGCCGCGCCCACCGTGCCGTCGTTCACCCCCGCCGCCGCCGCCACGCCGATCCCCAGCCGCGCCGCTTCGAGCCGGCTTCTCACACCGCCCGCCGTCACCAGGTGCCGCATCACGCTCACCGTCGGATCCACGCCCCGCTCCTCCGCCGCTCCGCCCAGAAGCGACCCCAGCGCCGCCAGTTCCCGCCGCCCCAGCAGCAGCACCACCGGGCTCACCCCCAGCGCCTCGGCCAACTGCTGCACCGTGGAAAGCTTGGGATCCCCCTTCCCGGCTTCCAGTTGCGCGATCGTCGCCCGCGAAACGCCCGACGCAGCGGAGAGCGCGTGCTGCGTCAAATCCAACACCGTACGTGCCACCAGCAGGTTTTGTGCAAACACCGTCGCCTGTCGCGGCGCCGCGCCCGTCTCCGACGAGACCGAGGGATGAGCTGTTGAGGAATATCGAGCCTGGACCATGGGATCACTGCACCACGAGAAACGCCGAACCACCCGCTCGAGAAGGGTGGGCGTTTCAGCTCCCTCAGGAGCGAGCAGGCTCTCGAACCACCTGCCACGCCGCCCCCCAACATCGCCCCTTCATACCCATCAGTGCCTGAACCACAATCCAAACTCCCTATATTCCTACAATCACAGTAGGAATGTCAGACAGCTTACGTCTCCAGCACGCTGCTGTCAACGAGAATCCCCCGGTCGACGCTTAAGATGATAGCGCAACCAACTTTTGTACAGCATCTTAGATGAACGATCACCGCACTTACCATACCGCCATTCCCCGCGACAATCCCGCCGGTCCCGTTGCTCCTCCCGCCCATCGGCGTATCGTGTTGCCATGATTTCCCACCAAATCCGTAGATGTTGTCGCCCCTGATTCTCTCCCGCCTGCTTCCGGCGAGCCTCCCGCCACAACTTGACGTTTCTCCAGCGCCCTTCTGCGGCCGTTTGTAGCGGGTCGCAGCGCTTTCACTTTCAGCAAAGGACCCTTATGAAATACCGCCCCCACGCGTTTACGCTCATTGAACTTCTGGTGGTTGTCTCCATCATTTCGCTGCTGATCGCCATCCTGATCCCGAGCCTGGGGCAGGCCAAGCGCACGGCCAAGCGGGTCGCCTGCGCC
>JBEHXY010000538.1:0-2545 GCA_048498455.1 Planctomycetota bacterium
CACCGAATTTCTCCTCGCCGGCGCCCGCTGCACCCCGCGTCCCGACGGCGGCCTCGACATCACCCTCACCTGGCAGGCCCTCCGCCCCACCACCCTTCATTACCAGCTGGCCCTGCACTTTCTCGCCGGCGACCGCATCGTCGACCAGGCCGACCGCCCCCAGGATCCGCGCCAGCGCGCGGTCGCCCTCTACGAAACCTGGTCCGACACCCTCCACGTCTCCCCCGCCACCCTCCGCAGCGCGGACACCCTGGGCATCGCGATTCACACCGGTCATGGCCAGGCGCTGCCTCCCGACCGCGGCAACCGTGACTGGGGCGGCAACCGCCTCCGCCTCCCCCTTCCCACCGCCCGCGCCACCGCCCCCTCCACCACCGCTCCGTGAAAAATTTCTTCAGAACCGCCGCCGCCCCGCTTCGTATAATGGCCACGGAGGACTCCTCCATGACCCCCGACTATGCCCCGCCGCTGCCCTCGCTCCGCCGCACCTTGCGATCCCTCGACCGCCGCCACCTCATCCTCTTCGCCCTCACCTGTCTGCTTGCCGGCGCCTGGTTCCTGATCACCACCTTCCAGATCCTCACCCACCCGGCGCTCGACCGCCCCATCACCACGCCCTTCCAGCAGCTGTGGATCCTCGCCGCCCCGACGCTCGTCGGCCTGCTGTTTCTCGGCACGTTTCTGCAACTGCTGCTGCTGGCCTGCGCCTTCATCACGCGCCCGGCAACCCGCGCCCACGCCACCCTCTCGCTCCTGCTGATCCCCGCTCCGCTGGCGACGCTCCTCGCCGCGCTCCACCTCTACGCCCGCGTGCTGCAATGACCGCTCGCCTTTGATTCCGCGACGAATCCTCGGATGCAATCAGCGACAGGTTCAAGGTCCTGCCGAAGGATGGAGGTTTTTGCGGTCGGCCACCGCGGTTCCGCATTCCGGACAGCGTTCCGGCGATGCCCGCAAGTCATAGCCGCACCGCAAGCAGCATCCGCTGGCCCCCCGGTGCTGCCGCCGCATCGCTTTCATTCGTGCCGCCCCCGCATATAGGGCCGCCGCCGCTCCCCACACCACCGCCGGTGCCACCAGCCCCGCCCCCAGCTCCCCCCGATGCACGATGACGTACGACCATCGGCTCCCCCCGCGCGTGACCTGCCCCATGGAACCAAGCCCCGGCAAGTTCGACTGCCAATCTCCCCCGTCCCCAGCGCCACCCCACCGCCACCCATACCCAACAGTCTTGCCGCTCCCCGCCCCGTACCCCTCAACCCACGTCGCCACCCCCGCCGCCGCCAGGACGATCACCGCCCCCCGCCAGCACCATCGCCCGATCCTTCGCACCCGCTTCATCCTGCCCTCGCGCATCACCCTCCCTCACCGTTTCCCGTTTCGCGTTTCATGTTCCGCGTTTCACACCACCCACTCCTCCCACGCCTTCGCCGTCTTGCGGAATTCCCGCGCGCCCACGTGCACCGTCCCCCACGCCTCCGACCGTGGCTTCATCAGCTCGCGGTAATCGCGCACGCTGATCCCCATCATCCCATACCACTTCCCGTTGAAACTCATCATCTCCTTCAACGGCGATTCCTCCACCCGCCCCGGCCAGTGATAGATGAACAAAAGAACGGCCTCAAAGCCCTCCCCGAAAATCTCCTGCCACTGCCGCAGATCGTCGATGTCTTCCCGCGTTACCCAGTTCTGCAAACTCCCGCTCGTCGCCGAGAGTTTCCGCCCCTTCACATCCACCAGCAGATTCTTCCCCTCCGGCCGATACACCACGAAGTCGAACGATTTCAGCTTTGCCCCGGCAAACAGCGCCTTCTTCGCCTCGTCCACCGCGATGTAGGGCAATCCCTTCCGCCGCAAATAATCCTCAAACGCCGCCTCATAATGCGCCACCGGCTTGGTCCGCGGTCCCATGTAAACCTCTCCCAACGATTCCCCCCAACCTCATCGGTTAGCATACCTCCATGTTCCGACGTTGGGCAATCCGTGGATTCAGCACCGCCCTCCTCGCCGTCTCACTCGCACTCTGGCTGGCGAGCTACGGGTGTCGGATCTTTGTGGAAACCCCTTACTGGGCGCCGGACCGCGGCGCCGTCGTCTCCTCTGAAGACGGCCTGCTGCGTATCTCCTGCGGATACATGTGGGATGGGCCGACGCCTTATGACCGCTGGCATGTGGAGTTCGCTCGCAACACGACACCCCGCATCATCCCCAGCGACCTCCTTCCCATTGCAACCCACGTCCGCCTGAGGGGCCCGGCGGAGTGGTGGAGCATCGTCATGCCTTACTGGCCCATCAGCCTCTGGTTGGCGTTGCTGACGCTTTATCTCTGGCGAAAAACCAGGCCCAGGCCGCCGGCCTTCCCCATGCAACCGCATGGGCTCGCCCCCTTCACTGGTCATAACTGTGATAAAACGGCCGATACACTTCGCTCGCCGCCGCCGGCTTCCCGAACCAGCGCACCAGCGTCTCCGGCCACGCCTCCCCCAGCGGCAGCAGCGTAAAACTCCCGGCGACCGTCCCCGTCTTCGCCGCGTCGATGAGCGTC
>JBEHXY010000539.1:0-2512 GCA_048498455.1 Planctomycetota bacterium
CTTTCGGGCGGTGGACGATTCGGGGAAGGTGCTGGGGTATTCGCGGGATTTGCCGGCCTTGCAGCGAAAGCTGGCCCCGCAGGCGGCGGACACGTTCGCCGGAATTTATCAGAAGGAATATCACCGGGATCACATCCGGAGCTGGGATTTTCTGGATCTGGCGGAGAGTTTGACGGTGCAGCGGTTCGGGATGTCCATCGTGGCCTACCCGGCGCTGGTGGATGCGGGGGAGGATGCGGCGCTGCGGCTGTTGCCTTCGGCCGAGGCGGCGGCGAGTGCGCATCGCGCCGGAGTGCGGCGGCTGTTTTCGATGGAGTATCGGCGGGACATCAAGTCGCTGGCGGTGCGGTTGCCGGAGTTCGGGAAGATCGCGCTGAAGTATTGGCTGCTGGGGCCTTCGTCGGAACTGCGGGCGGATTTGATCACCCTGATCATCGATCGGGCGTTGTTTGCCGATGCGGCGGTGCCGCGGACGAAGGCGGCATATGAGGCGCTCAAGCCGGTGGCGGCGACGCGGCTGTTCGAGACGGGGGATGGGGTGGCGGCGCTGGTGAATGAGATTCTGCAGCAGAATCTGCAGTTGGCGCTGAAGATGGAGGACCAGCGGACGGCGTTTTCCGTGGCGGCGACGGACATTCATGATCAGCTGGTGTTTTTGTTGCCGCGGCATTTTCTGTTGAGCACGCCGTATGAGTGGCTGACGCAGTATCCACGGTACCTGGGGGGGATGCGGCTGCGGCTGGAGAAGTTGAGCAAGGGCGGGGCGGGCATCGTGGACCGCGACATGGAGGCGATGGGGAAAGTGGCGGGGTGGTGGAACCAGTACCTCGCGCGGAAGGAGCGGCACCATGCGGTGGCGCTGGTGGATCCGGAGTTGGAGCTGATGCGGTGGATGATCGAGGAATACCGGATGTCGCTGTTCGCGCAGGAGCTGGGGACCGTGCTGCAGATTTCGGAGCGGCGACTGGAGAAGCAGTGGGAGAAAGTGCGCAAGTAACACTCAAAACTCGAAACTCAAAACTCGAAACTCAAAACGCAAAACCTTGGCAGGGGCGGCGGGGACGGGTGCGTTGGGTTTATGATGGCGGCTTATGATTGAGTTGCCGATTGATGCGCATTTGAGGGGGATTGTGGAGGCGGTGCGGGGGCAGGCGTCACTCGTGTTGACGGCGGCGCCGGGGGCGGGGAAGACGACGCGGGTGGGGCCGGCGATCGTGGCGGCGGGGGTGCTGCCGAAAGAGGCGGCGAACCTGATCATGCTGCAGCCGCGGCGGGTGGCGGCGCGGGCGGCGGCGGAGCGGATCGCCGCGGAACAGCGGTGGCAAGTGGGGCGCGAGGTGGGGTACCACATTCGGTTCGAGAAGCGCTATGGGGCGGCAACGAAGATTCGCGTGCTGACGGAGGCGATTCTCACGCGGATGCTGCTGGAGGATCCCTACCTGGAGGGGATCGGGTGCGTGATTCTTGATGAATTTCATGAGCGGAATCTGCACACGGATCTCGGCCTGGCGTTTCTGCGGGAAATTCAGCAGACGGTGCGGCCGGAGCTAAAGGTGGTGGTGATGTCGGCGACACTGGATGCCGGGCCGGTGGCGCGGTTTTTGGGAGAGGCGCCGGTGGTGAATGTGGAGGGGCGCACGTTTCCGGTGGAGGTGGCGTACCGGCCGGTGCGGGATGTGCGGCTGGAGGAGCAGGTGGGAGCTGTGGTGACGGAGGCCTTGGGGAACGAGGGGGACGTGCTGGTGTTTTTGCCGGGCGTGGGGGAGATCGAGCGGGCGCGCGGGGCGGTGATGCGGCGCGTGGGCGAGAACGTGGTGGTGCTGCCGCTGCATGGATCGCTGACCGCGGAGGAGCAGCAGCGGGCGCTCTCGGCGGATGCGGGCGGGCGGCGGAAGGTGATCCTGGCGACGAACATCGCGGAGACGTCGCTGACGATTCCCGGCGTGCGGACGGTGGTGGATTCGGGGCTGGCGCGGATTGCCTCATTCGATGCGGATCGGGGGATGGACCGGCTGGACCTGGAGCGGATTTCGCAGGCGTCGGCGACGCAGCGCGCGGGGCGTGCGGGGCGCGAAGCGCCGGGGCATGCGTATCGGTTGTGGGGGGAGCAGGAGCAGAAGCATCTGCCGCCGTTCACGCCGCCGGAGGTGGAGCGGGTGGATCTGGCGTCGGCGCTGCTGGCGGTGCATGCGTGGGGAAGCGATCCGCGCGGGTTCGGTTGGTTTGAGAAGCCGCCGGAGGAGCGGATGGCGGCGGCGGAGAAGCTGCTGGCGCTGCTGGGGGCGGCGGAAGGGGCGACGATCACGGCGCTGGGGCGGGCGATGCTGAAGTTTCCGACGCATCCGCGGGTGGCGCGGATGCTGCTGGCGGCGGCGGGGACGGGGTTGGTGGAGGAGGCGCTGACGCTGGCGGCGTCGTTGTCGGACGATGCGCGGGCGGGCGGGGGTGGTGATCCGCTGGCGCCGCGGTTGTCGCCGCAGGGGGAGAAAATTCGGCAGCAGCTGGCGGGGAT
>JBEHXY010000540.1:0-2512 GCA_048498455.1 Planctomycetota bacterium
GGAATGTCCCGCGAAACCCCGCAATCCCCCCAGCCCATCCCCTTCGAGCCCCGCTACAAGTAACGCTCCGTTGTCGCCATTCGTCTCTTTCGTGGCCCTTTACCCGTCGAGGAATCCATGGCTGAAACCTCGCAGAAAACGCAGGAGCGCGTCGACGAACGCAAGTCCCCCTCCGGCAAAATCCTCTACGGCGCCATCGTCGCCGAAGCCGAGGAAGAACTCGACCGCCCCTCCTCCGGACTCTTCTGGTCCGGACTCGCCGCCGGCCTCTCCATGGGCTTCTCCGCCGTCGCCATGGCACTCCTCCATTCCCACCTCCCCGACGCCCACTGGCGGCCACTCCTCGTCCACCTCGGCTACTCCCTCGGCTTCCTCGTCGTCATTCTCGGCCGCCAGCAGCTCTTCACCGAAAACACCCTCACCCCCATCCTCCCGCTCCTCCGCACCCCCTCCGTCTTCGTCCTCGTCAACGTCATCCGCCTCTGGGCCATCGTCTTTTTCGCCAACATGATCGGCGCCTGCCTCATGGCCCTCGTCCTCGCCAAGACCAGCGTCCTCCCCGAGGAAGCCCACGCCTCCCTCCTGGAACTGTCCATGGAAGGCATGCACAAGCCCTTCGGCGCGATGGTCCTTCGCGGCATCTTCGCCGGTTGGCTCATCGCCCTCATCGTCTGGCTCATGCCCTTCGCCGAGGCCGCCCGCATCTGGATCATCATCATCATCACCTACGTCGTCTCCCTCGCCGCCTTCCCCCACAGCGTCGCCGGCGCCGTCGAAGCCTTCGCCACCGCCTGGGCCGGCCGCGCCTCCTGGACCGACGCCCTCGGCGGATACATCCTCCCCACCTTCCTCGGCAACGCCATCGGCGGCGTCACCCTCGTCGCCGCCCTCAACCACGCCCAGGTCCTCGCCTCCGGCGACTCCCTCGACACCGCCCACGAACAATCCAAATCCCGCGACACGGGACTCCCGTGAAACTTGTCCCGCGTCTGCTGCTCAGCGCCCCGGCCCCGGCTTCGACGCATCCAGCAACAACTGGGCCCCCGTCCATCCCGTCCACGTCCGCTCCTCTCCATTGATCCGGAAGGTCACGGTCAAACGCCCGGGCGACGGCGGGGCGCCAGGCACCTCCAGTGTCTTGACGCTGATCGCATTGATCAGCAGTCTCCCCCCGCTCACCCGCGCCGCAATCTTCTGCGTGATGTCGAACTCCGGATTCTCCGGCGTGAACCACACCGCCTTCTCAATCACAAGTCCCCGTTCCCCTGCAGCCGCCGTCGCCGCCGGCACAGTTGCGGCCTGCGGCGGCGCTGCCGTCCACTGCCGCAGCACATACTGCGCTGCACTCCTCAGCGCATCGGCCTGCGTTCCCGCCTTGGGCGCATTTGCCGCCGTGTACGTGTGCGTATAGCTGCGCTGGTTCCACGTCGAACGGTCGGCTTGCGACGTAATTACCGCCCGCAGCTCCTCCAGCGGTTCGCTGCCCTCCGCCAGCCGTTTCACCCCTTTGATGATCGCTGCGTTCGTCGTCCGCCCAAGCTCCGGCACCAGCTTCAAAAACTCGTACGCGTGATACACCGACATCGGCCGACTCGCCACCAGCGCCAGAACCTGCTCCGCCCGCGCCTTCTCCGCCGCCTCAATCGGTGTCCGAACCACCGCCACCTCCACCGAGTCCTGCCCGCGCCGCACCAGCCCGATCATCACCGCCGTATTCAGCGACGATTGCCCATACGCTGAATCCTGCGCACTCAAACTTCCCCCTCCTCCCATGATTCCTCCCCAATCCATCGCCACCGGCGTTCCGTCGGCATACCAAAAAAACGGCACGGCTCCATAATCCCCCGACGCCGCCCCATCGCTCGCATATTGGTAAAAGTCGTAACCCTCTCCCGCCACCACATACCTCCGCCAGAACAACGCCCCTGGATTCGTATACCCGGATATCTCCCGCTTTCCCGCCGCCCGCTGCATCCGCATCCCCGGAAGCGCGCTCGCCCCGTCGTACGGCTTGAGCCGCACCGACTTCCCTCCCGCCCACCACCACAGCCCCAACGCCGCCAACACCACCACCACCGCCACTCCCCACCAGCCGCGTCGCCCCATCTCAACCCTCGCTTTCCCCGCTGCCCAACCCCAGCCAATTACAATTGCCGATCCCCCCGCTATCATACTTCTTTTCACTCCCCCGGAGCTTTCAATCTGCCATGGACCACTTCCTCTACAAAGACGGCCAGCTCTTCGCCGACAACGTCCCCGTCGCCAAAATCGCCGCTGAGGTCGGCACCCCTACCTACATCTACTCCAAGGCCACCCTCCTCACCCACTACCAGCGCATCGCCAGGGACACATACGGGGACGTAGCTGCTCTGTCTCGACCCCCTCTTATTCGCGCCAATGAAACTTGCGCCATTGCATGGTGCGAGCTACATGTTCAAGAATGGAAACCAGTAAATCGCCGCGGAAGGTGCTTTGCACAGCCTATTCTTTGGGCCAAAGCGTCCTGCCCGAT